>JAURMY010000315.1 GCA_030830465.1 Alphaproteobacteria bacterium | reverse complement strand
GCGCACCCTGCGACTGGCCGACGGCCCGGATGCCGTGCACCGGATGCAGGTGGCCCGTGCCGAGTTGAAAAAACACACGCAGGAAAAAATCTGATGGCGCTGCCAAGCACAATGCAGGCGGTCGTTCAGACCGAAGACGGCTTTGCCCCGCCCAATGCGCCGGCGGCCAGCTATCACCCGGAAGATGTGTCGCCCTTCCTGCGTCTGGCGGAACTGCCGGTGCCGGTGCCCGGCCCCGGTCAGGTTCTGATCAAAGTGATCGGGTCCATGGTGAACCCGTCCGACATCGTGTTCATCCAGGGCCAATACGGTCAGCCCCGCGTCAAAGGGGCCGTCGCCGGGTTTGAAGGCGTTGGAACGGTTGTCGGCGGCAAGGGCTGGCGCGCCTGGCAACTGAAAGGCAAACGGGTCAGTTTCGTGGCGACGCCGAAATCGACGGGTGCCTGGGCCGAATATGCGGTTGGCAACGCGATGGAAGTCATCCCGCTGCGCAAGGATGTGCGAAACGAGGATGCGGCGGGGCTGGTGGTCAATCCGCTGACCGCCGCGGCCATGGTCGAAATGGTCCCTGCCGGCGGGGCTTTCGTGGCTTCCGCGGCGGCCAGCCAGTTGGGCAAGTTGATGGCCGGTCTGGCCAAGGACAGCAACCGGCGGATGATCGCCCTGGTGCGCCGGGATGAGCCGATCGCCGCCTTGAAAGCCCTGGGTGCCGCGCATGTCCTGAATGAAACCTCCAAGACCTTCGCCGCCGATCTTGCGTCGGCCCTGAAAGCCGAAAAACCCACCGTGTTTCTGGATGCGGTGGCCGGCTCGGTTTCCGCGCGCGTGTTCAAGGCGATGGGCATGGACAGCCGCTGGGTCGTTTATGGCAAACTGACGCCGGAAGCGCCGGAAATCCTGGAACCCGGCACCCTGATTTTCATGCGCAAGAAGATCGAGGGGTTCTGGCTGGTCTCCTGGTTCGCGAAAACCGGGCTGATGGCAAAGATGAACGCGATCAAGGCGGTTCAGGCCCGGTTCGCGGATGGCCGCTGGAAAACCGATATCAGCGCGCGCATTCCGCTACGTCAGGTTGTGTCAGACCTGCCGAAAGCGTTGCAGCAATCCGATGGAAAGGTCATGATCACCATCGACTAAGGTCACACCGGCACCGGGGCGCAGATCCCGGGCCGGCCAACAGAGCCGGGCAACCGGACAGGGAGAACCGTTTTGGACGTCATACAACTGCTGGTCAGCGGGCTTGCGAATGGCTGTGTTTATGGCCTGATCGCGCTGGGTTTCGTGCTGATTTACAAAGCCACCGAGGCGGTGAATTTCGCCCAGGGCGATTTCATGATCATCGGCGCTTTCGTGACGCTGGGTCTGGCCAATACCGAATATATGCACCTGCCGTTCTGGATCGCGGCCCCCGTAGCCATCGGCATCATGGGCGTTCTGGGTTATCTGCTGGATTATCTGGTGCTGCGGCATCTGTTTGGCCAAAGCCAGACGGCGGTGGTGATCCTGACCATCGCGCTGGGCTTTGTGATCCGGTTTCTGGCCGGGGCGATCTGGGGCCACTTGCCGGTGACGCTGGAAAGCCCGCTGGCGCTGGGCGATTTGCGGGTTGGATCAGTGGTATTGGGTCTGGCCGATGTGGCGGTGATCGTGGTGACGGTGCTGCTGACCTTTTTCCTTTATCAGTTCTTTCAGCGCACCAGACTTGGCCTTGCAATGCAGGCCGCCAGCCAGAACCAGATGGCCGCCTATTACATGGGCATTCCTGTGCGCCGGGTGCAGGGATTTGTCTGGGGCCTTTCGGGCATGGTGGCGGCGATTGCCGGTATCCTGTTTGCCTCCAAGGGCACGATTGACCCCAATGCCGGTCTGCTGGGCATCAAAGCTTTTGCCGCGGCGGTGATCGGCGGCTTTGGATCGCTTCCCGGTGCCCTGATGGGCGGGCTGATCGTGGGGGTGATCGAACCCGTCGCCTCGCGCTATTTCCCGGCCGGATATTCGCAGATCGCGCCCTATGCGCTGCTGCTGTTCGTGCTTGTCTTCCGCCCCCACGGCCTGTTCGCGCAGGTCCGCACAAAGAAGGTGTAGGCGATGCGCATTCATTTCAAAACCAGTTACGAACAGGATATCCGCCTGTTCCCCGATCTGTGGACGTTTTGCGTCTATGCGGCTTTGCTGATCCTGATGCTGGCGCTGCCCTATCTGATCGACACTTTCTATTTGGGCGAGGCGACCAATGTCCTGATCTGGGCAATCGCGGGCCTTGGCCTGATGCTGTTGACCGGGCAAACCGGTCAGGCCAGCCTTGGCCATGCCGCGTTTCTGGCGCTGGGATGTTACCTGAACACCATCATGATCGAACGCGGTGTGCCTTTCGTTCTGGCCTTTCCGCTGGCCGGATTGCTGACCGGCCTGATCGGCAGCATCATTGCCATCCCGGCGCTTCGGCTGCACGGCGTCTATCTGGCGATTGCCACCATTGCCCTGTCCATTCTGGCCGATGACATCATCGTTCTGCTGGAACCCTGGACCGGCGGTGTGTCGGGCCTGTTCCCGGTGCCCATCGACATTTTCGGCTTTGAAATCGAACGGTGGAGCCAGCCGGAAAGATTCTATTACTTCGTTCTGGGCGTCACTATTGTGGTCACGTTGTTTTACCGCAACCTGTTGCGCGCGCCCCTCGGCCGGGCCTTTGCCGCCGTGCGCGACAGCGAGGTTTCGGCCACAGCGATGGGGGTTCACATTGCCTTTACCAAAGCGATTTCCTTTGGCATTTCGACCGGCATCACCGGTCTGGCCGGGGCCTTGATGGGATATTATGCCGGCACCTTCAACAACGAGAGTTTCTCGCTCGTCATCTCAATCCAGTTGTTGATGATGATCGTGATCGGCGGTCTTGGCTCAATCCACGGCGCGTTTTTCGGGGCCATTGTGATCGCGTTCCTGCCACAGCTTCTGTCGATCGCCAAAGGGGCTGTGATTGGCGAGGGCGTGGCCATTCCGGGGCTGGAGGCCTTTGTCTTTGGCATGATCCTGATCCTGTTCATCCTGTTTGAGCCGATGGGGATTTATGGCCGCTGGATGAAAATCCGCATCTGGTTTGAACTGTTCCCCTTTGCCCGCAAGGACATGTTCCGCCGCCAGAAATCCTATCTCAAAACGGAGCGTTTAAGATGAGCCTGCTTGAGATCAAGAACGCCACCCTGAAATTCGGCGGCGTGGTCGCAGTGAACGACCTGTCATTTTCGGTCAATGAACGCGAAGTCTACGCCATTGTCGGGCCGAACGGGGCCGGCAAGTCCACCGTCTTTAACCTGATTTCGCGGTTTTACGATCCTTTTGCCGGCAGTTTTCAGTTTGACGGCAAGAACCTACTGGACCGCAAGGCCGATCAGGTGGCCGATCTGGGCATCGCCCGGACCTTTCAGAATATCGAACTGTTTGAACATGCAACCG
>JAURMY010000040.1 GCA_030830465.1 Alphaproteobacteria bacterium | reverse complement strand
GTTTCAATGTCGCATTTGGGTGAAGTTTCGGAGGGTGGGATGCGGGAAATTTGCCAGACAAAGCTGCCGGTCGCGCCGTGGATGGAGGACCGCACCCTGCGTCTGCCCGGGCTTAATCCCGTGGCGCCGGGCGAATGGTTGCTGGTGGATGAGGCCTATGGCGCCCAGATGGCCTATCGCGCGGACTTGATCCGCACGCGGTTTCAGGCGGTGCACCGGTTGGACGAGGCGGCGCGGCCGGCGGCGCTGGAATTGCTGGAACGGGTGGTTCTTGAGTCGAAAGGCATGGCCGGGTTCACGGTATCAGAAAGTGCCGTTACCTGCCCTGACGGGCGGCATGTGGCCATAGATCGCGAACATCCCATGGTAACACTTGGGCATCTGGTGCAGGAAGATTTCAACATTCTGGAAAAACGTGGCGATCAGCATGTGCTGACGGCGTCAATCCTGTGTTTTCCGGCCAGTTGGAACCTTGAAGAAAAGTTCGGGCGCAGTCTGGGGTCCATCCACGAACCGGTGGACCGCTATGATCCTGATATCGAAAAACGGGTGCAAAGGATGTTTGATCTGGTACCGCCCGAACGGCCCATGTGGCGGGCGAATTTCCTGATCTATTCCGATCCCGATCTTTTCCAGCCCCGGCGCGAATCTGAACGCCGGGTGATTTCCGCCGATCCGCCGCATTGGCTGCGGTCCGAACGGCAATCTGTGCTGAAACTGCCTCAGACCGGTGCGGTGGTGTTTTCCATTCACAACTATGTTCTGCCGCTGTTGGCCCTGACCAAAGCGCAACGCGAAAGCCTTTTGGCGGTGAAGGGCAATGATTTCTTCAAGGTCAGCGGCAGGTCCTTCGGCTGAGCGTGCGGGCGCGGGTGGTTCGGGGCTCAGATCAAACTCCTGCGTTGCAAAATGCTTTGCGTGGGTGTATTAAATGAACAAACGTTCAATTAATGGGGATCAGCCATGTTTACCGCCTCTATGGATTTCGCTTGCGGCGAGGATGTCGAAGCCCTGCGGGAAATGACGCATCGCTGGGCACAGGACAGGCTGGCCCCGATCGCCGCAGAGATCGACAAGACCAACAAGATGCCGCCCGAGCTTTGGGTCGAAATGGGCGAAATGGGCCTGCTGGGGATCACCGCCCCCGAGGAATATGGCGGCGTCAATCTGGGTTATTTGGCGCATGTCGTGGCGGTTGAGGAAGTCGCGCGGGCCTCGGCCTCGGTCGGGTTGTCATACGGGGCGCATTCCAACCTGTGTGTCAACCAGATCCGTCTGAACGGTACGCCCGAACAAAAGGCCAGGTATCTGCCCGACCTGATTTCCGGCAAACATGTCGGGGCGCTGGCCATGTCCGAGGCGGGGGCCGGGTCGGACGTGGTTTCAATGAAGCTGCGGGCGGAAAAGAAAAACGGTTATTACACCCTGAATGGCACCAAATACTGGATCACCAACGGGCCGGATGCGGATACGCTGGTCGTCTATGCCAAGACCGATCCCGCCGCAGGGCCGCGCGGGATGACGGCGTTTCTGGTGGAAAAAACCATGAAGGGTTTCTCGACCTCGGAAAGCTTTGACAAGATGGGCATGCGGGGCTCGGCCACCGGCGAACTGATTTTTGAGAACGTGGATGTGCCGTTTGAAAACGTGCTGGGCCACGAGGGCAGCGGGGTGAACGTCCTGATGTCGGGCCTGGATTACGAGCGCGTGGTGCTGTCGGGTCTTGGCGTCGGGATCATGCATGCGGTGCTGGATCACATCATGCCCTATATGCATGAACGCAAGCAGTTCGGTCAGAAAATCGGGGATTTTCAACTGATGCAGGGCAAGATCGCCGATATTTACGCGGCGATGAATTCGGCCCGGGCCTATGTCTATGCCGTGGCCGGGGCCTGTGATCGCGGCAAGGTCACACGGCAGGACGCGGCGGCCTGCGTGCTTTATGCCAGCGAAAAGGCGATGGAGGTCGCGGTGCAGGGCGTGCAGGCGATGGGCGGTGCCGGGTTCTTGTCGGATTCGCCCGTGTCGCGCCTCATGCGCGACGCGAAACTGATGGAGATCGGCGCGGGCACCAGCGAAATCCGGCGGATGTTGTGCGGCCGGGAACTGATGAAAATCACAGGGTGATGACATGCGCAAATGGGCGGGTCTGCTGGTTGGTTTTGCGCTGTTCTGGGCCGTGCCGGCACAAGCGCAAGATTTGAAGTTTGATATCGGCGCGACAACGCGCTGACTGGCCGGTGCGGACGGGCCTGACCAGAAACGGGCCTGTATCGGCAAAGCCGCTGAGGCCTGCATGACCGACACGCCGAGCGGCAGTTCGACCTATGGCATGGGCGGATGCCTGAACGCCGAAGCTGATTGGTGGGACGGCGAATTAAACGCGGCCTATAAAGCACTGATGAAGCAGGAAAAAACCAACGACGTGAACAATGGTGCCGGCGCGAATGGCCCCTTGTCTGCGGCCAAGGCGTTGCGCGATGCCCAAAGGGCCTGGATCGCCTATCGCGATGCCACCTGCGCCTATGAATATGCGCAATGGAGCGGCGGTACCGGAGGCGGGCCGGCCTCGGTTGGTTGTGTAATGCGGATGACCGGTGAACAGACACTTTACTTGCAGACTGTGGGATTTGGCGGCTGAGGCCGGCGTTTTGGAAAGGCAGGGCCAGTCATGGGCGTATTGAAATCGGCGGTTCTGACCGGCTCGGACCAGTTCAAGGCCAATCAGTCGGCGCATGAGGCCGCACTGGCCGAGATCCGGGCGGCGGCGGTTGCCGCGATGCAAGGCGGCGGCGAAAAGTCCCGCGAAAGGCATTTGTCCCGCGGTAAGATGCTGCCGCGCGACCGGGTGGCGGGGTTGCTTGATGCGGGCTCATCCTTTCTGGAAATCGGGGCGACCGCGGCGCATGGCATGTACGATGGCGCGGCGCCCGGGGCCGGGGTGATCGCGGGCATCGGGCTGGTGCACGGGGCCGAGGTGATGGTGGTGTGTAACGACGCCACCGTGAAGGGCGGCACCTATTATCCGATGACGGTCAAGAAACAC
>JAURMY010000314.1 GCA_030830465.1 Alphaproteobacteria bacterium | reverse complement strand
TCCGAGAAGCGCGGGATGATGCCGCCGCCATAGCCGAAAACCGAAACCGTGCCGCCTTTCCAGAACCCGAGGCGTTCCTCGTAGGAATGGTTCAGCTGGCCCAACAGGTCGTTGACCATCGGCGCATAGCGTTCGCCTTTGGAATCGCGCAGCCGCTTGAGGCCGGTCACAAAGCTGGGCCAGGGACCGTCTTCCAACTGATCGAGCATCGGGGTCGGATGCTGGCCGCTGGGGGCTTTGTCGTCTACTGAATCGCCGTCTTTCATTTCGTAGTCTCCCTCTTGGGTTTTTGTCCCGGCCAGTTTTGGCTCTTGTTATTGGGCGCACCGCCAAAACCGTCCGCCAAATCCAGTCTTGACTGAAAGCGGTTGACGCCTCCAGACAGGAAGAACTTTTACGCCTTCCCCGTACTACTTTTATATATTAGGATGTTTGAATGTAAAGAGAAAGCTGACCAAAAAATCTGCCATCGGCAAATTGCGGCGGCTTTGCGCAAGATATGGCCGGTTCAGGCCCCGGTTTGAGGAACGAAAATGGCGATGAACGCCCAGAAAAACCAGCACCCACAGGCGGCTTCCCCCTGGAGCCTGGCACAGACGCCGGCCTATGAAAACTGGCGCGCAACCAGGCTGGAACAATTGGCGGCCGCCCAAGGGGCCGGATTTGTCGCAGTCCGCAATTTGGCCAATCCCAGCGAATCTGAGCGCGCCGAACTGGTCCGCCGGTGCCGGACGACAAATATGGCCCTTTATCAAAGCGACGAAGATTTCGCCGATCAGGAAAAGTTGCGCGATTCTTTGCAGGCTTTTTCCCATGCGATGGGGCTGCAAATCGCTGAAAACCACCGCTCGGCGGACCCTGACGGGATTGTCGCCCTCAGGGTTACCGACGCCCCGGCCCAGCGCGGTTATATCCCCTATTCCCGCAAGCCGATGAATTGGCACACCGACGGATATTATAACCCGCCGGAACAGAAAATCCGGGCGATGGTGCTGCACTGTGCGGTTCCCGCCGGTGACGGGGGGCAAAACCAGTTTCTGGATCCCGAACTGGCCTATATCCGCCTGCGTGACCAAAATCCCGATCATATCGCGGCCCTGATGCGCCCTGACGCGATGACCATACCTGAAAACATCGAACCGGATGGGTCTGTTCGCCCCGTCAGCACCGGCCCGGTTTTCGCGGTGGAAAGCGATGGCACACTTTCCATGCGCTACACCGCAAGAACCCGCAGCATTCTGTGGAACGACACACCGGCCACGCAAGCGGCCGCGGCCGCCTTGCTGTCGGTGCTTGCGGCCAACGACCCGTTGATGCAAACCGTGACCTTCGCCGCAGGGCAAGGTGTGCTGTGCAACAATGTTCTTCACAACCGGACGGGGTTTGACCCCGACACAACCGCCGCCAGCGACCGGCTGGTGTTCCGCATCCGGTTTCACAACCGAATCAAAGGAAGCTAAGCCATGGCAAAACTCAGCGAACTGATCATTGCAAATCCCGATGTCACCACGTTTGACGAACTGGAACGGCTGGTCGCCAATGCCGGCGAATCCGGCCAGATGTTTCTGGAGTTTGATCTGAAACCCGACTACAGGGACACGCCAAGGAAATGGGAATGGCGGCTGGAAGCGGCCTTTACGCGCGGAACACGCTATGACTGAGGAACGGGAAACCCTGACGGAACTTGCCGAGCATATCCTGCCCTTCGGGCGGCGGGTGCGGCTGCTGGATGTCGATTATCACAACGGCTTGCACATGCTCAGGATGATCTGGCGCGAGGGCAAACGTATCACTCAGGTCGATACCGACCCGGCAAACGCCGCAGCCCTTGGGGCGGACCTGCTGGACTGGGCGCATAAACACGCCGAAACCAAAGACAATTAAAGGCCGACGCAATGGATTATCTGCCGATCTTTCTGGATATCAAAGGCAAACGCGTGATCGTTGACGGCGGCGAAACCGTCGCGGCGCGCCGTGTGGAACGGGCATTGGCGGCCGGGGCTTTGGTCGAAGTCTACAACGACCATTTGGACGCCGAATTTGACCCGCTGAAAGACAACCCCAACCTGACCCATATCACCCGCCCGCTGGCCGAAGCCGATCTGAAAGGCGCGGTTGTCGCCTATGGCGCCTCGGAAAATGAGGCGCGCGACAGGCTGATGCATGCCGCCGCCAAAAAGCACGGCGTTCTGGCCAACGTCGCCGATGTCAGCGATTATTGCGACTTTATCACACCCTCTGTGGTGGATCGCTCGCCGTTGGTGGTGGCGATTTCCTCGGGCGGGGCGGCCCCGGTGATCGCCCGCATCCTGCGCGCCCGCATCGAAAGCCTGCTGCCCCCCGCCTATGGCCGCCTGGCCGAATTTGTCGGCGGTTTCCGCGAGTCGGTGACGAACCGCATCAAAAAGACCCGCGACCGCCGCCGGTTCTGGGAAAACGCAATTGAAGGCCCGGTCGGGGACTTGTTTCTGGCCGGCGATGCCGCCGCCGCCGAGCACCAGTTGAACGCCGAACTGGACGATGCCAGCGGCGACCAGCCCAAGGGCCGTATCGGCGAGGTTTATCTGGTCGGAGCAGGCCCCGGCGACCCTGACCTTTTGACCTTCCGCGCCCTGCGCCTGATGCAGCGTGCCGATGTGGTGCTGTATGACCGTCTGGTCGGCGAGGATATCCTGACCCTGATGCGCCGCGATGCCGAACGCATTTATGTCGGCAAGCTGCCGCAACAGCACACGATGCAACAGGAAGATATCAGCCAACTGCTGGTGGATCTGGCCTTGCAGGGCAAAAGGGTGCTGCGCCTGAAGGGCGGCGATCCCTTCATCTTTGGCCGCGGCGGCGAGGAAATCGAAAAACTGGCCGAACATGACATTCCGTTTCAGGTGGTTCCCGGCGTCACCGCCGCCGCTGGTTGCGCCAGTTATTCCGGCATTCCGCTGACCCATCGCGACCACGCGCAATCCTGCATGTTCGTCACCGCCCACGGCAAAGACGGGGTGCTGGGGCTGGACTGGGATGTGCTGATCCGCCCACAGCAAACCGTCGCCGTCTATATGGGCCTGTCCACCCTGAAACATCTGGCGCCCGAGATCATCTCGCGTGGCGTCAGCCCCGACATGCCCGCCGCGATCATCGACAATGGCACCCGCGAAAACCAGCGCGTCGTCGTCGGCACGATCAGCACGCTGGTGGAACTGGCCGAAGCCGCCGAATTGAAAGGCCCGTCGATCATCATCATCGGCACGGTCGTCACCCTGCATGAAAAACTGCAATGGTTCGCCAAACGCGAGGAAAGCCGGTTTCGCATGACCCTGACCCCGCAGAAGTCGCTCTAGCCCGCGCTTGCGGGTTGAAACCCGGCGCAAAAACGGCAAGAAGTCAGCCCAAGGCCCCGTAGCTCAGCTGGATAGAGCGGCCCCCTCCTAAGGGGCAGGTCGTAGGTTCAACTCCTCTCCGGGACGCCACCTCACTCCGCCTCACTCCGCTCGATCCCAATAATTTCCACCATCC
>JAURMY010000313.1 GCA_030830465.1 Alphaproteobacteria bacterium | reverse complement strand
CCTATGCGATGTTCGCCAATGGCGGCGAAAGGGTGATCCCGACCCTGGTTGACCGGGTGCAGGACCGCTGGGGTCATACGGTCTATCGCCACGACAAACGCGCCTGCGACGACTGCCGGGTGGCGTCGCTTGACCCCGGCATTGCGCCCCGGATCATCAGCAACCGCCAAAGGGTGATGGACCCGGTGACCGCTTATCAGTTGACCTCGATGATGCGCGGCGTGGTTGAGCGCGGCACGGCGGCGGGGCAGGTGGTTCTGGATGCGCCTGTTGCCGGCAAGACCGGCACCACCAATGAATCCAAGGATGTCTGGTTCATCGGCTTTACCCCAAATATCGTGGCGGGCTGTTACATGGGGATGGACCTGCCGGCCCCGCTGGGCCACGGGTCTTACGGGGCCAATATGTGCGGCCCGGTATTCACGAAATTCATGAAGAAAGCGATCGAGCTTTACGGCTTCAGCCAGTTCAAAGTGCCGGATCACAGCGTTTTTGTGAAAATCGACCGTTACAGCGGCGAACGGATGAAAGACGGTGCAAGCGGTCCGAATGTGGTGGCCGAGTTGTTCCGCGAAGGCCAGGAACCCCAGTTCGGCGCGCTTAGCGTCGTGGATGGTGGTTTCGCCATGGGGTCAAACCTGCCGGTCTTTGAAAAGGGTGAAATTGATCCCAACGCCGAGGATGGCGGCGCACAGGAAGTGACGACCCAACTGGGCGTGAAAAAGAAAATCCCGAAACGGGCGACTTTTGGATCTTTGTCCTCGGGCGGGCTTTATTAAGGTGTCACGCGCCGGGAACTTGACCTTGGCGGGCCTTTACGGCTCTGATGTGCTGCCCTAAAAGCGGGCTCGGAACCGATCACTAAAGGGCAGGTCATGCGCGCGGAAATTGAAAAACTTGCGGCCGAAATCCGGAAATCGCTGGATTTGCTGGCGCAGCGGATGAACTGGGACACTGCACCGCACCGGATGGAAGAATTCAACGCCATGTCCGAGGACCCCAAGCTGTGGGATGATCCGGAAAAGGCGCAGAAACTGATGCGCGACCGGCAGGCGCTGCTGGACGCCATGAACACCTATACCGGTCTGGCGCAAGAGTTGCAGGACAATATCGACCTGATCGAACTGGGCGAGATGGAAGAAGACGCCGAGGTCGTGGCCGAAGCGGAATCCGCCCTGAAAAAGCTGAAAAAGACCGCTGACCAGAAGGAAATCGAGGCGCTCTTGAACGGCGAGATGGACGGTGCCGACACTTTCCTTGAGGTCAATTCCGGCGCGGGCGGCACGGAAAGCTGTGACTGGGCGTCGATGCTGGCACGGATGTATGTGCGCTGGGCCGAAAAGCAGGGCTACAAGGTTGAAATGATGGCCCAAAGTCCGGGGGAAGAGGCGGGGATCAAATCCGTCACCTACCAGATCAAGGGGCACAATGCCTATGGCTGGCTGAAAAGCGAAAGCGGCGTGCATCGTCTGGTGCGGATTTCGCCCTATGACAGCAACGCGCGGCGGCACACGTCGTTCTCATCGGTCTGGGTCTATCCCGTGGTGGACGAGAATATCGAGATTGAGATCAATCCCAGCGATATCCGGGTGGACACCTACCGGTCGTCGGGCGCGGGCGGACAGCATGTGAACACCACGGATTCTGCGGTTCGGATCACCCATATTCCGACCAATATCGTTGTGACCAGCTCTGAGAAATCGCAGCACCAGAACCGCGCGATCTGTATGCAGGCCCTGAAATCGCGGCTTTATGAGCTTGAGATGCGAAAGCGTACCGAAAGCATTCAGGAAGCCCATGAAAACAAAGGCGATGCGGGCTGGGGCAACCAGATCCGCAGCTATGTTCTGCAACCCTACCAGATGGTGAAAGACCTGCGCACAGGCTTTGAAACCTCGGACACGCAGGGGGTTCTGGACGGCGATCTGGACGGGTTCATGGCTGCGGTTCTGGCCAAGGACGTGGCCGGAAAATCCCGCGCCGAAGCGACCTTCGAGGAATAACCCCACACCGGGTGCCGCAACAAAAAGGCCCCGCATTCGGGGCCTTTCAGCTTTGCACTTCTTGCGACCCTGGATCGTTATTCCGAGGCGGGTTTTGCTGCCGGCGCTGCCGGTGCCGCAGGGGCTGCCGGTTTAGGCATCG
Organism: Alphaproteobacteria bacterium; assembly: GCA_030830465.1. Next base: position 4,168 of record JAURMY010000313.1, on the reverse strand, counting down.
GGGCCTTGCCTGAGGCCGCGCTCAACGGGTCTTCCTGGCGCTGAACCGAGCCTTCAAAATGCGCGCCGCTTTCAATCGCGATGGTCTTGTGAATGATGTCGCCTTCGACCCGCGCGGTGGAGGTCAGGCGCACTTTCAGGCCGCGCACGCGGCCAATGATCCGGCCGTTAACGACAACATCATCAGCGACGATTTCACCCTTCACGGTGGCGCCTTCGCCAACCGTCAGAAGATGGGCGCGAATATCGCCGTCAACCATGCCTTCAATTTGCAGATCGCCTGTGGTTTTCAGGTTGCCTTTGATCATCAGGTCCGAGGACAGAACCGATGGTGTCGGTTTGGGCTTGGGGGCCGAAGAGGCCCCGGCGCCCTCGGGCATGGTCGGCTTTGCCAGCGGCGCCTGACCTCCCGGAGCGGGCACGGGCCGATCGCCCCCTACAGCAGGCTTTGGAGCGGAATCGGTGAGTTTGCTTTTAGAAAACATTTCTGGCTGCCTTGATATACGTCATTGGATTAACCGGTTTGCCACCAACGCGGATTTCGTAATGCACATGGGGGCCGGTACTGCGACCGGTACTTCCCATATCACCAATTCGATCCCCGCGCGAGACCCTTTGTCCCTTTTTCACATTTATCTTGGACATATGCCCGTAACGGGTTTCAAAACCCAGGGCATGTTGGATCTTGACCAATTTTCCATAGCCGTTTGACCAGCCTGAAAAGACCACAACCCCGTCCGCGGTGGCATAAATCGGGGTGCCCGTGGCGGACGCGAAATCGGTGCCTTCATGCATCCGCGATTTGCCGGAAACCGGGTGGCGGCGCCAGCCATAGCCGCTGGTCAGGCGGTAAGACGTGTGCAGCGGCAGCACAAGCGGCGTGCGCTCGGCGGCAATGCGCAGCATGTTGACCTTGTCCATTTCCAACAGCAGCGCGTTGGCTTCCAGCGAGGTCGGATCCTCGGGCTGGCCCTTGGTTGAAACGGCGATCGGCGTAAGCGGTCCGCCGGTGCCGGAATAGCCGGATTTCACATCCTCCAGCAGTTTATCGGTGGACATTCCCAGATTCTGGAACATTTTTTCCAGCGGCGAGATTGAAACCGTCACGGCCTCTTCCAGACGCGAGAAAATTCTCTGGTTGCGCTCTTCCGTCAGGCGGGCCTGATGTTTCAGATCACTGACTTTGTCCTGCATTTCCAGCGTTGCGACTTTCATGTCGTCGCGCTGTTGAACGGTGCTTTCAAGCGCGCTGTTCAGATAGTCAAGCGTGTGTTCGGTCTCTGCGGCCAGAGTCGAGGCCGAGGTGACATTGCCGGTGACCGATTGCAGTTCCGCCAGCAGATTGTCCGATTTGGTTTCCGCGCGATCCCGCTCTTTCATGGTTTTGCGCAGGGTCCGCTGGATCACTTCGATCCCGGTTTCCAGCTCGCGGCGGCGGTCTTCCGATGCCAGAAGGGCGGATTGCTGCGCCGAGATTTGCTCAAGCGCCACATAAAAACGTTCCTGGGCCTTTTGCGCCTCCAGCGCGCGCTTGTCACGCTCGCCGGACAGGCGGTCAAGGCGCGCTTCGAAATCCATCTGCTGCACCCGCGCCTGCGACGTTTCGCTGCTGGGGCTGAGGGAATTCACCAGAAAAACCGAGGATGCCAGAATGGTCCAGCCGAAAAAAACCGCCGAGGCCCCGATCAAACCCGCTTGTGTGCCCGGTGTCAGGCGCAGGAAACGGGTAGAGGTGTCCGTCCGCAAATAAAGCCGCTGTTCGGGCAGATATTTGTTCAACAGCAGGGAAATTTTGCGCGTCAGGCGTGCCTTCAATGGACTGGTCTCCAGATTCTACGTCGATGCCGCGCCCCGAAACGTCGGGCGACAACCAAATGGTCACCGAATTTTAATAATTAATAGAAACTGCAAATTCAACTGTTTTCATGTTGTTCAATGGGTTAGTTCCCGATTGCGAAACAGTGTGGGCGATTTCCCGCCATTTCATCCGGTTTCAGCACTGCCAAAGCGCGGAACCCGACATCGCGGCCGCGGGCCGGGCGGGGCCTGCCATCAGGCTTGTCTTTGAAACTGTTTGGTTTTGTATTGGCGGGCTTTGCCGCGCGACCGGCGCGGGCGGCATGTGGATAAGTCTGTGCAGGCGCATGGCGGCAAGCGGTGGACCGCCTGTTGCGGCGGGATTCGGCACATCCCGGAAACCGTTGCGGGCAACGGGTGTTCAATCGGTATAGTGTTGCTATTGTGGTCGGAATAGGAAAAAAGCGTCGCCGCCACAGCCCCCTGATCCCTTAACCTGCGCAGCCCTGCATGAACCAGCCCCGCCAAGACAAGCCCCGCCGGTTTTTCCGCCTTGGCCGTGGTATGCTGGTGACAATTCTGATCGTGGTGATCCTGATCGGTCCGCTGATCGCCACGATGTCAATGGGCGTGCACGCGCCGGCCTGGATGCGCAACAGTTTTCAGGATCGTGTCAATGGCGCGCTTGGCATTGCCAGGGTCAATATCGGTGACATTCAGGTGCGGTTGTTCGCCCAGGGCCTGAACCCGGTGATCAAGGTCAAGAACGTCCGGGTGATGGACGCCCAAGGCCGGCTGAAGGGCATATTGCCGGAAATGGATACGCAATTGTCCGGGCTTGCGCTGTTGCAAGGCAGGATCAGGCCGGTCTCGTTGGATATACGCGCGGCCAGCGCGCAATTGCGCCGCGAATTGGACGGGCGGTTTGACATCACGGTCGGCACCGGCCCGGTCAATGACGATGACGAAACCGAAGCGGCCGACACATTGGGCCCGCACGGTTCCGCCGGGGATATCGTCGCCGCATTTGAAACGATATTGCAAACCCCGTTTCTGGATCATCTGGAAACCGCCTCGGTTACCGATCTTCTGGTCGGGATTGACGACCAGTTGTCCGGTCGGGTCTGGCATTTCCACCACGGTGTCGTGTCTTTCACCAACGCGCCGCATTCCCTGTCGGCGATGATGACCTTTCAATTGGCCGGGACGGCCGGATCAAACGCCCAGGCGGTATTTTCCTTTGAAAAGGTCAAGGGCAGCGGCGTGGCCGATCTGTCGACCCGGTTCAGCGGGTTTCGCACCGGTGATGTGGCCGATCAGATCGTGCCGCTCAGTTGGCTGAAGGTGCTTGACGCCCCGATTGCCGGATCGGTTTCGCTGGTGTTGCAACCGGACGGCACCTTTGGCGACATGTATGGTGTTCTGGACATCGGGGCAGGTCAGCTTGCAGTGGGCGGGCAGGCCAAGCCGGTGACGTTTACCGGCGCCAAGGCCTATCTTAACTACAGTCAGGCGCAGGAAAAACTGACCTTTAACCAGATCAGCATCAAGACCAGCGCGGCCCAGATCGAAGCCGAGGGGCACGCCTATCTCAGCGACAAGATCGACCGCAAAGTGAACACGGTGATCGGCCAGATCAAATTCAACAAGGTTTTGCTGAACCCCGAGGGGGTCTTTGTCGATCCGGTGCGCTTTGACGGCGGTGCGCTGGATTTGCGGATCAGTCTGGACCCGTTCCGGCTGGATCTTGGCCAGTTGGTTTTGGTGGACGGCGACACCCATATCGTAATGCGCGGCGGTATCGAGGCGGGCGAAACCGGCTGGAAAAGCGCGCTGGATCTGTCTTTCAACCGTGTCGCGCGGGATCGTTTGATGGCCCTGTGGCCGCTGGCACTGGTGCCCAAGACGCGCCTTTGGATGGATCAGAACATTCTGGCGGGCAACCTGAGCAATGTCACGGCCGCCATGCGTTTCACGCAGGGGCAAAAACCCAGATTTTCGGCGGGTTTCAGCATTTCGGATGCCAGCGTGCGGTTCATCAAGACCCTGCCGCCCTTGGAAGATGCGCGCGGATATGGCGACATCACCGACAATGCGCTGACCATCGTGGCCGAGCAGGGTCTGGTCAATGTGCCGGGCGCAGGGGCGGTCAACGTCGCGGGTACGGTGTTTCGCATCAACGACATCACGGTGAAACCGGCGACGGCCACGGTTGAATTGAACCTGCAAAGCGCGGTGACATCGGTTCTGACGCTGCTGGATTATGCGCCGTTCGAATTTCTTTCCAAGGCCGGGCTGGCGACGGATATGGCCGACGGTACGCTGTCGGCTAAAGGCAGCGTGTCTTTTCCTCTGGTTGAAAAGCTGCCCCT
>JAURMY010000312.1 GCA_030830465.1 Alphaproteobacteria bacterium | reverse complement strand
TGTAGATCAGCATGGCCTGAACGCCCTGCTCGGACCCCGCCGCCAGCCCCATCAGCGCAAAGCCCATATGGCTGATCGAGCTATAGGCCATCAGGCGTTTGATATTGGTCTGGCCGATTGCGGCCACAGCCCCCAGAAACATCGACAGGACAGACAGCAGCGCGATGATCTGGCCCCATTCCTGGGTCGCGGTTCCAAAAGCGTCAAACATCACGCGGGCAAACAGGCCCATGGCCGCGACTTTCGGGGCGGTGGCAAAAAACGCGGTCACCGGCGTGGGCGAGCCTTCATAGACATCGGGCGTCCACATATGAAACGGCACAGCCGACACCTTGAACGACAGACCGGTCAGCAGGAACACAAGCCCGATCAACAGGCCCAGCGACAGCCCGTCATGGTCGGCCGCTGCGGTAATACCGGCAAAACTGGTGGTGCCCGCATAGCCATAGATCAATGACGCGCCGTAAAGCAACAGGCCCGACGACAGGGCACCCAGCACGAAATATTTCAGCCCGGCCTCGGTCGAGCGGACCGAATCCCGCCGGAATGCGGCGATCACGTAAAGTGACAGGGATTGCAGTTCCAACCCCATATAAAGCGCCATCAGATCGCCCGCGGACACCATCATCATCATGCCGACCGTGGCCAGCGCGATCAGGATCGGAAACTCAAACTGCAACAGCTTGTTGCGCTTCAGGTAAGGCTGGCTCATCACCAGAATGATCGCGGCGGAAAACAGGATCATCACCTTTGAGAACCGCGCAAAGCCGTCATCCACGAAAGCGCCGTTAAAGGCGCTGCGGCTGCCGACGGGTTCCAGACCGATCCAGGCGCCAAGCCCGGCCAGGATCATCGCGGTCAGCCAGAACAGCATCGGGGCCTCGGCGTCTTTGCCGCGGTAAACCGCGTATATCAACGCCAGCATCGCATAGATCGAAAGGGTGATTTCCGGGGCAACGGTGGCCAGATCAACAGATGTCATTTTCTCTACCCTTTAATGCGTTGCCACCTGCGCGGCACCTTTGGCCGCGGCAAGGACGGGTTCAATCTGGTGCAGCAGGGCCGCAACCGACGGTCCGGTGATATCCAGCACCAGGCTGGGATAAACGCCCAGCAACACGGTCATCACCACCAAGGGCGCGAAGATCCACTTTTCCCGCGCGGTCATGTCGGTGATCTGTTTCAGGCTTTCCTTGATCAGATCGCCAAACACCACCCGGCGATAGAGCCAAAGCGCATAGCCCGCCGACAGGATGACGCCCGAGGTCGCAAAGAACGCAACCCAGGTATTGGCCTGGAATATGCCGACAAGGGTCAGAAACTCACCAACAAAACCCGAGGTTCCGGGCAAGCCGACATTGGCCATGGTGAACAGCATGAACACCATCGCATAGGCCGGCATGCGCACCACAAGGCCGCCATAAGCGCTGATGTCGCGGGTATGCATCCGGTCATAGATCACGCCGACGATCAGAAACAAGGCACCTGACACGAATCCATGGCTGACCATCTGAAAGATCGCCCCGTCCAGACCCTGCTGGTTAAAGGCGAAAATCCCCATGGTCACAAAGCCCATATGGGCAACCGAGGAATAAGCGATCAGCTTTTTCATGTCCTCCTGCATCATCGCCACCAGCGAGGTATAGATGATCGCGATCACCGACAGCCACAGCACGAAATCCCCCATCACGGCGGACCCGACCGGGAACATTGGCAGGCTGAAACGCAGGAAACCATAGCCGCCCATTTTCAACAGGATCGCGGCCAGCACGACCGAACCCGCCGTCGGAGCCTGAACATGGGCATCGGGCAACCAGGTGTGCACCGGCCACATCGGCATTTTGACCGCAAAACTGGCGAAGAAGGCCAGGAACATCAGGGTTTGCGCACCGCCGACAATCTGCCAGCCGAAAACCGAAATCGGGCTGGCCGAGAATTCATGCGTCAGCAAGGTCGGAATATCGGTGGTGCCGGCATCCATATACATCGCGATCATCGCGACCAGCATCAACACCGACCCCAAAAGCGTATAAAGGAAGAACTTGAACGCGGCATAGATGCGGTCCTTGCCGCCCCAGATGCCAACGATCAGGAACATCGGGATCAGACCCGCCTCGAACACCACATAAAACAGGATCAGATCAAGCGCGCAGAACACGGCGATCATCAGGGTTTCCAGCACCAGAAACGCGATCATATATTCCTTGAGCCGGTGGGTGACATTCCAGCTGGCAGCAATGACCAGCGGCATCAACGCCGTGGTCAGCAGCACGAACAGAACCGAAATCCCGTCGACGCCCATCTTGTATTTCAGCCCGCCCAGCCAGGCGCGTTCCTCCACCATCTGAAACCCGGTATTGGCGGGGTCAAACTGCACATAAATCGCCAGTGACACAATGAAGGTCGTGGTCGTCGCGATCAGCGCCAGCCATTTTGCGCTGCGCTGTGCGGCGGCGTCCTCGCCGCGCAGAAACACCGCCATGATGACCGCGGCAACCAGCGGGAAAAACGTTACGATAGACAGTAAGTTTTCCATCAGTGGGCTCCTCCGCTGATCATCATCCAGGTGATAAGACCGGCAATGCCGACCACCATCACCAGCGCATAGTGATAGACATAGCCCGACTGCGCCCGACCGGCGAGACGAGTGATCGCGGGAATGATCCCCATCGCGATGCCGTTGATCGTGCCGTCAATGACCCGGCCATCGCCCTTTTTCCACAGGAACCGGCCCAGCCATTTTGCCGAGCGGACGAACAGCACTTCGTAAACCTCGTCGAAATACCATTTGTTCAGCAGGAACAGGTACAAGGGCTGGAACATCGAGGCCAGTTTGGCGGGGGTTTCAGGCTTGCGGATATAGAACTGAACCGCCAGCAACAGACCGGCCAGCATCGCAACGAACGGCGCCCAGATCGCCCAGACCGGGATCGCGTGCATATCATGCAGAATATGGTTGGTTTCATGGTTGACATAGATCGCCGGGCCAAAGAATTCAGCCGTCGCCTCGCCAACGAAATCGCCGTACCAGATCATCCCGGCCAGAACCGAGCCGACCGCCAGAACGATCAGCGGAACGGTCATCACCCAGGGGCTTTCATGGGCATGTTCATGGGTGTGGTGATCGCCTTTTTCCGCGCCATAAAAGGTCATGAAAATCAGCCGCCAGGAATAAAACGCCGTCATCGCGGCGGCGGCAACCAACAGCACAAAGGCGAATTGCCCGGCAGCCGAGCCGGCGGCATACGTGCCCTCGATGATCGCGTCCTTGGACAGGAAACCGGCAAAGCCGATCGGGGTGTGGCCCAATTTGGCAATGGTTGACGGAATGCCGACGCCGGTGATCGCCAAAGTGCC
>JAURMY010000311.1 GCA_030830465.1 Alphaproteobacteria bacterium | reverse complement strand
TCCGGGGCCAGCATATGCGCCAGCCGCGTCATCCGGGCCGGATCGGCGATAAAGCGGTTGCGTGCATCATAGGCCAGCTTTGCCGCTTCCGCCTCAAGATGGGCGCGGGCCGCGCCATAGGGATCCATCGACGCAATGTCAAAATTGGCAAGGATATTATTCATCAGAATCGCGGTTGCGCCCTGCCCGTTTGGCGGATGCTCAACCAGATCGATTTCTTTATACCGCCCTTCCACCGGATCGGTGTAATCGCAGGCATTCTTGTGAAAATCGTCCAGCGTGTGGGTGCCGCCCAGCGCCTGCAAGGATTTCACCATGTCCTCGGCGACTTCGCCGTCGTAAAAACCGGCGCGACCTTCCAACGAGATACGGCGCAGAACCTCGGCCTGTTTGGGATGGGCAAAAATCTGTCCCGCCTGATAGGGTTGTCCGTTCTTCAGGAAATAATTTTGCGCATCGCCCTGCAAGGCCGGTCCCGAATTGGCCCAGTCAAAGGCGGTGCGGGCCGTCACCGGCACACCGGTCTTGGCATAGTGGATCGCCGGAGCAAGTGTGGCCTTCAGGCCCAGCTTGCCCCAGTCGCGCGACAACCGGCAAAAGGCGTCAATCGCGCCCGGAACAGTCACGGTATAAATCCCGCGATAGGGCACCTCGGTATGGCCGGCGGCGCGCATCGCCTCGGCGGTCAAGGCGGCGGGGGCGCGGCCGGACCCGTTCAGGGCGATCACCCGGTCTTCGTCCCGTGGTTTCAGCAGCACAAAACAGTCGCCGCCAATCCCGGTCATTTGCGGCTCGCAAAACCCCAGAAGAACCGCCGCCGCAATGGCCGCATCCACCGCATTGCCGCCCGATTCCAGAATTTGAATTGCGACCTTGGCTGCAAGGGGATGTGACGTTGCACACATGCCGTTTCGGGCCAGAACCGGCGATCGGCCGGGAAGTTGAAAGTCGCGCATCTAGGCAGCACCCGCAGTCGGTAAAAAACTGCACCTAGGCTAGTACCGGCCAAGGGGGAAGCCAACAGCGATTTTCAGGAAAAGATCCTCGGCGCCACGTTTCAGGGTGGGGGCTGTTGATGCGCAGCGCCGAGGGAAGCTATACGAGCTACCCCATCTGTTTCCCGCGCAAGGGTGGCGGGCATTTGGAGAAAATGGGACCATTTCACGGCAATTGTTTCCCGAACGGAGTCCAGGCCCCGTAAACAAAAAAGCTCCCGACAGGCGGGAGCAGTTTTGCAGTCGTAGTCCCCGGCGTCGCGGATCTGGGTGGGGGCTGATTAACCGCGACACCGGGGTGAGCCTTCGCTCGCTACAAGGAATGATATGACGGTGAATCGCGGCCGGTATTGGGTCAGATTAAGGCGCTTTCGCGGCCCTTTCGCTAAACGTGGAAACAATATTAATCTATTGTTTACGTTGAGAAAAAGAAGTCTTTTCAGGCCAAACAAAAAAGCCCCGGCGCAGGCCAGGGCGGATGATTGGATGTAGTCCCCGGCATCGCGGATCTGGGTGGGGGCTGATTAACCGCAACACCGGGGTGAGCCTTCGCTCGCTACAAAAACAGGTATGGCGGTGATTCACGGCGCAGATGCGGAGGGAATGCGGCAGCACCGCGACCTTTCCCTAAAATGCAGAAACAATCCGGGCATATTGTTTCCAAAAATCGCGTCACAGCGTCGGGGTGCCCAAACGCCAAAGGCCCCGACATTTGTCAGGGCCTTTGGTGGATTGTAGTCCCCGGCGCCGCAGATCTGGGTGGGGGCTGATTAACTGCGACACCGGGGTGAGCCTTCGCTCGCTACAAGAACAGGTATGACGGCGGTTCAGGGCGGCGATGCGGAAAAAATGCGGCGCCTTCGCGGCCTTTCCGTTTGAATTGGAAACAATCCCGGTGCGATCTGGAAACACTTCGCCGTTCAAAGGGTTTTGCCGGCATCAAGCCACCGTTCCCCCCTTCGCCGGATAAGTCGTTGACGCAAAACAAAAGCCCCGGCCTTTCGGTCGGGGCTTCGCCGTCAGTAGTCCCCGGCGTCGCGGATCTGGGTGGGGGCTGATGAACCGCGCCGCCGGGGTGAGCCTTCGCTCGCTACAAGCAAGCCTATGGCGGTGAATCGCGGCCGCAAAACGCCGCGAAACCAACGTTATCGCGGCAATATCGCGGTTGTTTCGTGGTCCGCGCTTGATTTACCGCGATTTCAGCGACAGACTTCTCCCATGAGCGTTGAAAATGCGGCCTCCTTGTTTCTTGGCACCCGAATCCCGGAGCAGGTGAATTTTCACCGTACTGAGCTTGCGTTGATTCTGGCGGTTTACGGCAGAATGGTCGCGGCAGGCGAATGGCGCGACTATGGCATTTCCGGCCTGCGCGAGGTGGCGATTTTCTCGGTCTTCCGGCGCACGGCGGAGCATCCGATCTATCGCATCGAAAAACGCCCGAAACTTGCCTTGCGTCAGGGGCAGTATAGCGTGGTCGGCATGGATGGCCGCATTCTGAAGCGCGGCAATGATTTGCGCAATGTCCTGCGTGTTCTTGAAAAGAAACTGATCCGGGCTGTGGATTAAAGCCGCCTGACAGCCAGCACCGGGCCGCCGCCGTTCTCAGCGATCCGGCGTTCAGCAATCGCCAGGGGTTCGGTTGCAACCGCCATGTGGTGCGCATTGGCGTGAATCAGGTCTGTGGCGTCCAGCATGGCCCCGACATGACCCTTCCAGAAAACCAGATCGCCCCGCTTTTTCGGTTGCCCGGCGGGCAATTCGGTGCCCAAGCCCAACTGCATATCTGAATCGCGCGGGCAATCCCGCCCTGCGGCATCAAGCGACAATTGCACCGCACCCGAACAATCCATGCCGCGCGTGCTGTTGCCGCCCCAAAGGTAGGGGATGCCGGTGAACCGTTGAAAGACGGCAACGAAATCCGGCTCAGCCTGAGACAACGGCGCCAGATGCTGCGCCGGAACATAGCCGCCGGATGTCAGGACAGCAAAACCCTTGGCCATATCGCCAACCTCTACCTTTGCGCCAAAGGGCAGGCTGGTGATCGCCGGGCTTTTGATGTCAGCCGCGCTGTAGACATGGCTGGCCAAAGCGGAGATGCGATGGGACGGAGTGACCGGTGCGCCGATATCCGTCAGCCGTACATAGCCGCAATATCCGTCTTTCACCGCCTGACCAAAGGCGAAACCCGCCTGTTCCTCCAGCACCAGAAAAGCCGCGCCAAACAGCAACTGGCAATCCAGTCCCGCCCCGGGCCTGCGCAGCAAATCCGCAACCGGCCGCGACACCGAGCGGGGCAAACCGTCTACAAACCGGTCTGCCGTCACCCGCCCCTTCAATGCGGCCAGCGCCACATGTCCGTTGGCAGGTGTCAGACGCGGATGAAGCGGATGCATCACATCTCCAACCGCTGGCTGAGTGCCTCAAGGATCGCGCGCGCGCCCAGAAAAGCCGCCCCTTTCGGGCGACCCGGCGCGGCGGATGGCATCCAGCCGTAAATATCGAAATGCGCGAAATGCCGCGCGTTTTCCACGAACCGACGCAGGAACAATGCCGCCGTGATCGCGCCGCCAAACCCGCCGGACGGGGCATTGTCCAGATCGGCGATATCCGGCTCGATCAGCTTTTCATAAGGCTCGTGAAACGGCATCCGCCACAAAGGATCGCCCACCTTGCGACCGGCGCGCGTCAGGGCATGGGAAAATCCGTCATCATTGGTGAAAAACGGGGCCAGATCGGGGCCCAAAGCCACCCGCGCCGCGCCCGTCAGCGTGGCCATGCAAATCAGATAGTCGGGCTTTTCCTCATCCGCCAGGGCCAGGGCATCGGCCAGTACCAAGCGACCCTCGGCATCGGTGTTGTTGATCTCAACGCTCAGACCCTTGCGCGATGTCAGGATATCGCCCGGCCGGAAGGCCCCGGCGGAAACCGAGTTTTCGACCGCCGGAACAAGCACCCGCAGCCGCACTGGCAGGTTCAGCGCCATGATGATCGACGCCAGCCCCATCACCGTTGCGGCCCCGCCCATGTCTTTTTTCATCAGGGCCATAGAGGCCGAAGGCTTGAGGTCCAGTCCGCCGGTGTCAAAGCACACGCCCTTGCCCACCAGCGTGACGGTCGGATGGCCCGAATCGCCCCAGACCATATCCAGAAGGCGCGGCGCCTGATCCGAGGCGCGCCCGACCGCGTGAATCATCGGAAAGTTCTGCGCCAGCAAATCCGCGCCCCGGATGGCGCGGCTTTGCGCCCCATAGCGCGCCGCCAGATCAAGAAACGCCTGTTCCAGCGCGGCTGGCCCCATATCCGATGCGGGTGTGTTGATCAGATCCCGCGCCAGGCATTCCCCGGCGAAAATCGCTTCCAGCCGGTCCTGTTCGATGCCTTCGGGGGCAACCAGATGGGCCTTGGCCGCCGGTGCCTTTTTGTAGCGATCAAACCTGTACCCCGCCAAAAGCCAGGCATAGGCGGCATCCTCAAGCGCTGCCCCTTTCAGGCCAGAGGCGATGTGATAGGTCCCCGCAGGCAGGGTTTCCGCCGCCCGTGCAAAATGAAACCGCCCGCGCGCGCGCGCCGCCGCGTCACCCCAGCCAAAGACCGCCATCGCCATTTGTCCGGTTTCATCGGGCACCGGAAC
>JAURMY010000310.1 GCA_030830465.1 Alphaproteobacteria bacterium | reverse complement strand
GGCCGTCGCCGATCACCCCGTCAAGCAGGGTGCGGGCAACCGAATAGATCCGGTCGGCAAACTGGGTCGGGTCCGGCAGGCTGGTGCGGCGGGTCAGGATGCGGTGGTCGGACTGTTTGACTTTCAGGGTGACCACGCGCCCGGTAACAGCCTTGGCCTTGGCCCGGTCGGCAACCTTTTCCGACAGGCGCCAGACATGGCCGTCCAACACCGACAGCGATCCGGTATCTTCAAAAAATGTGGTCTCGTTAGAGATGCTTTTCATTGGGGCATCCGCCGAAACCCGCCGGTAATCCTGCCCCCGCGCCAGATGCCACAGCCGGTCACCCATCGTGCCATATTTCTGGGTCAGATCTTTGCGGTCGCGGCGCAAAAGATCGGTAAAGGTGCGGATGCCGTCCCGTTCCAGCACCGCCTGAAACGCTTTGCCGACCCCCCAGATCAACCCGACGGGTTTGTCTTTCAGAAATGCGTCGGTTTCTGCCGCGCCGATCACCGAAAACCCCCGGGGTTTATCGAGATCCGACGCGATCTTGGCCAGGAATTTGTTGTGGCTAAGGCCGATTGACCCGGACAGGCCCAGTTCGGTTTCCATCCGTTTGATCAGGCGTGCCAGTTGCAGCGCCGGCGGCGCGTGATGCAGACGCTCGGTGCCGGTCAGGTCCAGAAACGCCTCGTCCAGCGACAGGGGTTCTATGGCCGGTGTCATCGCTTGCATCATGGCGCGGATCTGTTTTGAGGTTTCGACATAGACCGCCATTCTGGGTTTGACGACAACCGCCTCGGGGCAGAGCTTCAGCGCCTGAAACATCGGCATTGCCGAGCGCACCCCTTTGATCCGCGCGATATAACAGGCGGTCGACACCACCCCGCGATGGCCGCCGCCGACGATGACGGGCTTGTCGCGCAGGTCAGGATTGTCGCGCTTTTCGACCGAGGCGTAAAACGCGTCGCAATCCATATGGGCAATGGTCAGGCTGAACAGTTCGGGATGCGCAAGCACGCGCGGTGAGCCGCAATTCGGGCAGCGTTTGGCGGATGCGATCTCTTTCAGGCAGTCGCGGCAAAGGGCGGGCATGGCAGGGTCCGGCACGGTCGGTTTCAGGCCGATCATACCCCTTGTCGGGCAGGGTGAACAGCGTTGCGTGACCGGGCCGGGCCAAGCCCGCGCGGCCTGCGCCCAGTTTGGGCGTCAGGTGGCCGAGGCCAGTTCCGCAATCACCATACGCGCGGCGGCGCGCGGGTCGGGATGTTGCCAGATCGGGCGGCCGATGACGATGTAGTCCGCCCCGTCGCGGATCGCCTGTGCCGGGGTGGCCACACGTTTCTGGTCGCCAAGGGCCGCGCCGGTCGGGCGCACACCGGGTGTGACGATCAGCTTGCCAACAGCCTCGGGCAGGGCGCGGATCAACTTGGCCTCTTGCGGCGAGGCGATCACGCCGTCGGCCCCCGCCAGAAAGGCATTGCGGGCGCGTTCGGTCACCAGGTCCTGGATCGTGCCGGGTTTCATCAGCGCTGCGTCCAGATCGCCGCGGTCAAGGCTGGTCAGGATCGTGACCGCCAGAATCTTGGTCACCCGGTCGCCCCGGCCCGCAACGGCGGCCCGCACCACATGGGGATCGCCGTGAACCGTCAGAAAATCGAGATCATATTGCGCCAGCCCGCGCACCGCCGCCTCAACCGTTGCGCCGATGTCAAACAGCTTCATACCCAGAAACACGCGCTTGCCGTTCTGCTTCAGCTCATCCGCCAGGGCAAGCCCGCCGCCGGTCAGCATGCCAAGCCCGATCTTGTAAAACGACACCGCGTCGCCCAAACGCTCGGTCAGCGCGAAGGCGTCAAGGGCATTTGGCACATCAAGGGCAACGATCAGGCGGTCATCGGGTTGGGGCATTGCGCTCTCCGGTTGGTTGGCTGTTCATTGCCAGATGGCCGCCCCATGTCAAGGGACGGGGCGCGGCGGGCCGGCCTAACCGTAGATCCGGCGCATGTCGGGGCCTTCGGTGCAATACATGTGAACCCAGATATAGGCGTGCTGAAACAAGGCAACGATCAGCGCATTCCAGGACCCGAACAACAGGGCAATGCCCCAAAGTCCCAGAAATACCACGCCATACATGCCGTTCTTGGTGTATTTGAACAAACCCTTATCCACCAGCGGCATGGCGGCATATTCATCCCGGAAATGATCGCCGCCAAGGGCGCGGGGCAGGGTGAAATAGACCAGCACCGAATGCATACCGTAAACCGCCACTCCAACCAGCGCGAGGCCAAGGCCGATTTCAACATTGCGATAGGCGGTCAGACCGGTTGTGTCGGCCCAGCCAACCATGATCAGACCAAGCGGGCGGACGGCCAGAAGCGGCATGAAAATCGCGGCCCAGACAGTCATGTCTTTTGCCCCGAAAATCCGGGTCATGGTGTTTTTGTAAAGTTGCAGGCGGAACACCTTGGCCACGATGATCTGATGCAACAAGGCCAGCGCAATGCTGACCTGGGCCCAGGAAGCAGAGCTGAGGCCCAGCAGATGCGGCGCGTTTCCCGGCGTTTTCAGCAAGGCAAAAGCACCTGCCGTCATCAAGGCAGCGATCGCCAGATGCTGTAACTGGCCTTCAAAGAGGTCGCCAAGGCTGGATTTGGCGCGGATTTCGGAAAGTGTGGGCATCGGGGCCTCCGGTCCGGGTTGGGTGAACATGGGTTTGATTTGGATCAAGGTTTAGCAGGATTTTGCAGTCAATGCGATGCTTTCTCGGGGTTGTCATCGACGGTTCGGCTTCCCATCTCAACCTCAAAGGCCTGCATCCTGATGTGCCGCTTACGGGCATCAAATCCGGCAGGTGCTAAATAAGGAGAGACACATGAACTTAGAAAAGTTCACCGAGCGGTCGCGTGGATTCATTCAGGCCGCACAGACCATCGCCATGCGCGAGAACCACCAGCGGATCCTGCCTGAACATCTGCTGAAAGCCCTGATGGATGACAGCGAAGGACTGGCCAGCAACCTGATCGGGGCTGCGGGCGGCGACGCAAAGCGCGTGAAGTCGGCGGCTGATCTGGCCGTTGGGAAAATCGCTAAAGTCAGCGGCGGGAAT
>JAURMY010000309.1 GCA_030830465.1 Alphaproteobacteria bacterium | reverse complement strand
CGGGTTGATCTGGACCGGTTACGAGGTCGTCACGATGTGGTTCTACGCTAATGGCTACATTCCGTGGCTGTCGTATGCGCAAAACCCGGTGTGGTTTGTCGTGTGGTTCTTCCTCATCCCGATCTGGCGCGAGTTTCATTTCTACTGGGTGCACCGGCTGTTGCATCAGCCGTTCTTTTACAAACGCTTCCACGCCCTGCACCACCGGAACATCAATATCGGGCCGTGGTCCGGCCTGTCGATGCATCCGGTTGAGCATTTTCTCTATTTCACCACGATCTGCATTCACTGGATCGTGGCGTCGCATCCGGTGCATGTGATTTATCACCTGCTCTATCAGTCGCCGGGCGCCGCAATGACCCATACCGGATATGAAGACCTGTTGATCCGCGACAAACGGCGCCTGGCGCTGGGGACCTTTTATCACACGCTGCATCACCGGTTTTTTGAATGCAATTACGGCAATCAGGAAATGCCCTGGGACCGTTGGTTCGGAACCTTCCACGACGGCTCGGACGCCGCCACCGAGGCGACCCGCGCGCGCAAAAAGAAAATGTATGCCGGAAAGGAGGCCGCCAATGGCTGAGACCCCGCAACAGGTGACGTTCACACAGATGAAAGACGGCACCTATGATGATTATCAAATGCTGCACAAGCTGGAGGAACCCTATCATCAGGGCACGGCCAAGCGTTTGCTGGCCGAACTTGCCCGGCAGGGCAACGAGACGCTGGAGGGCTACAAGATCACCCGGCTGGAACATGCGCTGCAATCGGCCACGCGGGCGCGGCGCGACGGTGCGGGCAGTGACTGGGTGGTGGCGGCGCTGCTGCATGATATCGGCGACGGGCTGGCGCCGCAGAACCATGACAAATTCGCCGCTGAAATCCTGCGTCCGTTCATGCGCGATGAAATCACCTGGGTGATCGAACATCACGGCATTTTCCAGATGTATTATTACGCTCATCACCTGGGCTGGGACCGCGAGTTGCGGCAGAAATTTGCCAGCAATCCCTATTACCAGACCTGCGTTGATTTCTGCGAGCGCTGGGACCAGTCGTCGTTTGACCCCAAATATGCCATGGACCCGCTTGACAGTTTTGCTGCCGAGGTCGAGGCCGTCTTTGCCCGCAAAGCCTGGGACGAAACGGTCGTTCAAACCGGGGTGGCCCTTGGCCTTCCCCAACCGGTTGCCTAAAAGCGCCAGAAACCAACCAAGCCGGAGCTCTTATGCATTTTGGTCTGACTGAAGAACAGACGATGATCGTCGAAACCACCCGCAGCTTTGTGGAAAACGAACTCTATCCCCACGAGGCCGAGGTCGAACGCACCGGCCATTTGCGCATGGACCTGATCAAGGAGTTGCAGGCCAAGGCGATGGCAGCGGGCCTCTATGCGGCCAATATGCCGGAAGAGGTTGGCGGTGCCGGGCTCGATACCCTGTCGTGGCTGCTTTACGAAAAAGAACTGGGCCGCGCCAATTACGCGCTGCACTGGACCTGTGTCGCGCGCCCCTCCAACATCCTGCTGGCCGGGACCGACGAGCAGAAGGAACGCTATCTTTATCCCTGCATCAAGGGCGAGAAATGGGATTGTCTGGCGATGACGGAACCCGGTGCGGGGTCGGATCTGCGCGGCATGACCGCCAGCGCGCGTGCGGAAGGCGATGATTTCATCCTGAACGGAACCAAGCATTTCATCAGCCATGCCGATATTGCCGATTTCGCCATCGTTTTCATGGCCACGGGGGAAGAGGATACGCCACGCGGCAAAAAGAAACTGATCACGGCGTTTTTTGTCGATAAAGGCACGCCGGGCTTTACCGTGCGCGACGGTTACAGGAACGTGTCGCATCGCGGGTATACCAATGCCGTGCTGGAGTTTGACAATTGCCGCCTGCCAAAATCGGCGATTCTGGGCGAGGTCCACAAAGGGTTTGAAGTTGCCAATACCTGGCTGGGGGCGACGCGCCTACAGGTCGCGTCAACCTGTCTTGGGCGGGCCGAACGGGCGCTGGGACATGCGGTACAATATGCCGCCGAACGCAAACAATTCGGCCAACAGATCGGCAAGTTTCAGGGCGTTTCGTTCAAACTTGCCGATATGGCGCTGGAATTGAAGGCGGCCAATCTGCTGACATGGGACGCCGGTTGGCGGTTTGATCAGGGCACTGTCAGTGAAAGCGATATGTCGATGGCCAAACTGAAAGCGACCGAAGTGCTGGCCTTTATCGCCGATGAAGCGATCCAGATTCACGGCGGCATGGGGCTGATGGATGATCTGCCGCTGGAACGGATCTGGCGCGATGCGCGGGTCGAGCGGATCTGGGAAGGCACGTCGGAAATTCAGCGCCATATCATCAGCCGCGAATTGCTCCGCCCGCTGGGCGCCTAAGGTTTCATGCGCTCCGCGCGGGGGATATTTTCGGCCACAAGAAGGGGGACCCGATGCCGGGTCCAGCCCCCCGGGTGCGTCCCGACGACGGGGGGCCTTCTCCTGGCGCGGTCATCGGCTTCCCAGCCTGTACCGCGGGTTGATGTTCGGCCAACAAGGTTAATATTTGGTTGCTTCTTTTGGCCGAAAATATCCCCGCCGGAGGCCCGAAAGTTCATGGCGATGACGCGATGACTGATGCCGCCGCTGACTATTGGCGCGATTTTGCCGGCTGGGCGGTGTCGGATTTCAACCTGCCACACGCGGCCAACCATCGCATTGCGGCGGCTTTTATCGACACATCGGCCTGCTGTCTGGCGGGGTTTTCAGCCGAAGTCTTCAGCGCTGCCCGCCGGTTGGGCGAGGACCCGTCGGGCCGGGCCTTTGCACTTGCGGTTGCCGGGCATGCTTTTGATTTTGACGATTATGATGTGCCCAGTATCGGCCATCCTTCGGTGGTGATGGTGCCGGTCTGTTTGGCGCTGGCCGGGGCGTCGCATGGGATTTCCGACCTTTTTCGCGCCTATGCGGTTGGGGTTGAAGCGATGGCGCGCCTCGGGGAAATGGTGAACCCGGCGCATTACGAAGCCGGCTGGCATGCCACCGCGACCTTGGGCGGTGCGGGCGCTGCCGCGGCGGCGGGGGTGATGTTGGGGTTGAACCGCGATCAGATGTTTTCAGCGCTTTCGCTGGCGGTTGGCATGACCGGAGGGATGAAAGCGCAGTTCGGTTCGGCCGGCAAACCCGCCAATGCGGGATTCGCGGCGCGGCGCGGAATCGATTCCGCGGTCTTGGCGCAGGCAGGGCTTGACGGCGCAGCCGCCAGTTTTGGCCACCTTGGTTTTGCCGGTGTTTTTCAGGCCGCGCGCGCCGTGCCGCAGACCCAACCGGGTGCACCGCTTTCCATCCTGCAGCACGGGTTGATCGCCAAGCCTTCGCCGTGTTGCGGATATTTGTCGCGGATCGTGCAGATGCTTGAGGACATTCGCCGGACCGAGGCCCCAAACCCCGGCGCGATCGCCAAAATCATCCTGCATGTGCCGCCGCGCAATGCGGCCGTCATCGCCCAGCCGATCCCCCAAACCCCCGATCAGGCACGGTTTTCCGCCGTCTATTGTGCCGCTGTCACCATGATCCATGGCCTGCCCGTCTTGTCCGATTTCCTGCCGCCCGCGCTGGAACGTCCCGAGGTGATCGCGCTGGCCGGACGGGTGCAACTGCGCCCGCTTCCCGCCAATCTTAGCCCGGCGGATCTGTCCCCTGACGATCCCGATCATGTCGAGGTTCATATG
This sequence comes from Alphaproteobacteria bacterium, assembly GCA_030830465.1. The sequence goes on along the minus strand of JAURMY010000309.1, from coordinate 3,967 downwards.
ACCGATGGACAGATCCTGAAGCGCAGCGAAGGCGTGGTGCCGGGCAGCCCCGCGTGCCCGTTAAGCCGCGCCGATTTGCGGCGCAAGCTTGACAGTTGCCGGGCACTTTTGACAGCTGAAACCGACGCGCTTGCCGACCGGATCATGGCCATTGAGACCGAGGCCGATCCTGCAGGCTTTGCCGCCGCATTATGGGCACATCAAAGCTGATTGACCTTTGCCCGACCACAGGGCAGACCATTTCCGTTACCAGAACCGAGAGCCAGATGACCGCCATTTCCCGCCTGTTCCGCCCGCGCTCCATCGCCGTTATCGGCGGGGGCGCATGGTGCAAAAGTGTGATTGAACAATGCCGCAAGATGGGGTTTGCCGGCGATATCTGGCCGGTGCACCCAAAAGCGACCGAGGTTGCCGGTCTGCCCGCCTATGCCAATCTTGCCGCCCTGCCATCGGCACCGGATGCCAGTTTTATCGGGGTCAACCGCATCCAGACCATCGAGATTGTTCGCGAATTGGCAACAATGGGGGCTGGCGGGGCCGTTTGTTTTGCGTCCGGCTTTCTTGAGGCCGAGGCGGAGGACGAGCAGGGCGCAGATCTGCAGAAACAATTGCTGGCCGCGGCCGGGGCGATGCCTTTTCTGGGGCCCAATTGCTATGGCTTTATCAACTATCTGGACGGCGCCTTGCTGTGGCCGGATCAGCATGGCGGCCTGCGCACCGACAGGGGGGTCGCGCTGATCACCCAGTCCTCAAACATGGCGATCAACCTGACGATGCAAAAGCGCGGCCTGCCGGTTGCCTATGTGGTGACGGCGGGCAATCAGGCGCAAACCGGCATCGCCGCGATTGGCGAAGCCCTGCTGGCCGATGATCGGGTCACGGCGCTGGGGTTGCATATCGAAGGCTTTGGCGATCTGCGGGCGTTCGAACGGATGGTGCAACGCGCCGCCGAACTGGGCAAGCCGGTGATCGCCCTGAAGGTCGGCAAATCGGCGCAGGCACAGGCGGCGACGGTTTCACATACCGCCTCTCTGGCCGGGGGCGATGCCGGGGCGCAGGCCCTGCTGGACCGGTTCGGCATTGCCCGGTTGGGGTCATTGTCGGATTTTCTGGAGACACTGAAGCTGCTGCATGTCTGCGGACCGCTGCCATCTGACAGGATCGCGTCAATCTCCTGTTCCGGGGGCGAGGCATCGCTGGCCGCCGATACGGCGGTGGGCCGCGCGGTTACTTTTCCGCCTTTGAACCCGCGTCAGAAAACCGACCTGCGCGCCGCGCTGGGGCCGATGGTCGCGCTGGCCAATCCGTTGGATTACCACACCTATATCTGGCGCGACACGCCGGCGATGACACGGGCCTGGGCGGCAATGATGGACCCCGCACTGGCCCTGACCCTGCTGATCGTCGATTTTCCACGCCCGGACCGCTGTGATCCTTCCGACTGGGAATGCACCGTTCAGGCCGCATTGGGGGCGCGGGCGCAGACCGGGGCGAATGTGGCGATGGTGGCCAGTCTGGGCGAACTGATGCCCGAGGATATTGCCGCCCGTCTGATGGCGGGCGGGGTGGCGCCGATCAACGGGTTGTCAGAGGCGATTGCCGCCGTTGAAGCCGCCGCCTTCTGTGCCGACGCCCCCCGGCGGCTTCGGGATCTGGCGCCTCTGGTGTTGACGGATGCAGTCGAAAACGCGGTTCTGATCCCCGAAGCCGAAGCAAAGGCGCGCCTGTCCGCCTGTGGCCTTCTGGTGCCGAAATCCGTCCGTGCCACAAGCCCGGACGAAGCGGCGAAGGCCGCGGCGGAAATCGGCTTTCCCGTGGTTTTGAAAGGCGAAGGTCTTGCCCATAAAACCGAGGCCGGGGCGGTCGCGCTGAACCTTTCGACCGCAAAGGCCGTGCACGAGGCCGCCGCTGCCATGCCCGCGAACCGCTTTCTGGTTGAGGAAATGATCACCGGAACCGTGGCCGAACTGTTGGTCGGCGTCGTGCGCGATCCGGCGCATGGGTTTGTTCTGACGCTGGCTGCCGGTGGCATCCTGACGGAACTCCTGGCCGACAGCACTTCGCTGCTGATCCCTTCGAGCGACAAGCAGATCCGTGCCGCGCTTGGCCGCCTCAAGATTTCAAAACTGCTGAACGGTTATCGCGGCAAGCCGGCCGCCGATACCGATGCCATTGTCAACGCGGTGATGGCGGTGCAGGATTACGTGACCCGCAATGCCAAGGGGCTGGACGAAGTGGAAATCAACCCGCTGATCTGCACCCAAACCCGTGCCATTGCCGCCGATGCTTTGCTGAAAGGACAGGCCTGACATGCCCGAAACCCCCGTCAAAACCCGCCGTGACGGTGCGGTTCTAGAGGTCACTCTGGACCGGCCCAAAGCCAACTCGATTGATCTGGCCACCAGCCGCATCATGGGCGAAATCTTTGCCGGATTTCGCGACGACCCTGATCTTCGGGTGGCGATCATCACCGGGGCCGGCGAAAAGTTCTTTTGCCCCGGTTGGGACCTGAAAGCCGCCGCCGGCGGTGACGCGGTTGACGGCGACTATGGCGTTGGCGGCTTTGGCGGCTTGCAGGAATTGCGCGGCCTCAACAAACCGGTGATTGCGGCGGTCAACGGCATCTGTTGCGGCGGCGGGCTGGAATGGGCCTTGTCCGCCGACATCATTCTGGCCGCCGAACATGCCAGTTTTGCCCTGCCTGAAATCCGCTCGGGCACGGTTGCCGATGCGGCCAGCGTCAAACTGCCCAAACGCATTCCATATCATATTGCGATGGAAATGCTGCTGACGGGCCGCTGGCTTGACGCTACCGAGGCGCATCGCTGGGGCTTTGTGAACGAAATCCTGCCGGCCGACCGGTTGATGGACCGGGCCCGCGAACAGGCGCGTCTTCTGGCCAGCGGCCCGCCGCTGGTTTACGCGGCGATCAAGGAAATCGTGCGCGACGCGGAGGACAGCAAATTCCAGGATTCGATGAACCGCATCACCAACCGGCAATTGCCCACGGTCGATGTGCTTTACGGCTCCGAAGACAATCAGGAAGGCGCGCGCGCCTTTGCTGAAAAACGCGATCCGGTCTGGAAAGGCAAGTAACCGGTGCGCCTGATCGTCTGGAACTGCCAGATGGCGTTCCGGCGAAAACATGCCCTGCTTGAAGGGCTGAAACCCGATCTTCTGGTGATCCCGGAAAGCGAAAGTCCCGCCTTTCTTGGCCTGAAAAAGGCCTCCCTGCCCTGGCCCAACCATATCTGGGTCGGGGACAATCCGGCCAAAGGCCTGTCGGTTTTTGCCCGTGCCGGACTGTCGCTGCGGCTGAAGCGCAACCATATCCCGGCGCACCGTTTCATCGCGCCGGTGCACGTCACCACATCGCAAAAGTCGTTTGATCTTTTCGCCTTCTGGACCCAGGCCGGCCCGACCCAGCGCCAAAGCTATGTCGCCCACAGCCTGAATGCCTTCGGGCCATATCTGAAATCGCTGCGCCGCGACAGCCTGCTGGCCGGGGATTTCAATTCAAGCCCGGTTTTCAAAACCAACGGCAAAGGCCATGCGGAACTGGTCGCCCGTTTGGGAAAACGCGGCTTTGACAGCCTCTATCACCGCCTGCACGATCAGACCCACGGCTGGGAATCCGAAGCCACATTCTGGCTGCACCGCGACCGCGCCAAACCCTATCACCTTGATTATGTCTTCGCCCATCACAGCACAACGCCCCGCGCCCTGACGATTGGCCGCCCCGGGGACTGGCTGGCCCACAGCGACCACGCCCCGCTGATCCTTGATTTCTGAACCGGGTACGCGCCTTCTTCTGGCGCAAATATCCTCGCCGAAGGCCGCCGCGCGTCAGCGCGGCCCGAACAGCCGCCGCGCCAGACTGCCGGCAATCAACAACACAAGTGCGGCCACCACGATGCTGGGACCGGTCGGCGTGTCAAACCTGAATGAGGCAACCAGTCCCAACATT
>JAURMY010000308.1 GCA_030830465.1 Alphaproteobacteria bacterium | reverse complement strand
GCCCGAAGGCGATCTGGCGCGGTTTGATGTCTTGGCGGTCGGTCCCGATCTGCGTCAGGCCGGGGTGGCACATGTCAAATGGGTGCTGAACCGGATCAACACGCGATACCAATGGTACCAAAGCTATGGCAACTGGGATTACGAACCGGTCGTGACCCGCAGCCGTGTGTCCAGCGGCGAAACGGCGCTTGGTAAGGACGGTGCGCAGCGGATTGAAGCCGCCGTGGACTGGGGTCAATATGAACTGAAACTGGAAAGCACCGACGGATCTTATCTTTCGGCGTCTTACCGGTTTTATGCGGGCTGGTATGCCCCCGCAGACAGCGGCGATTCCCCGGATTCGCTGGCGGTCGGGCTGGACAAAGACCGCTATCAGGTCGGTGACACGGCGCGGTTGCGTCTGGTTCCGCGCTATGCCGGAACGGCGCTGATCACGGTGGCCAGCAACCACTTGATCGCGATGAAAACCGTTGCGGTCAGCATGGGCGAAAACACGGTTGATCTGCCGGTCACGGATGAATGGGGCGCAGGGGCCTATGTGACGGCCACGGTGATCCGCCCGATGAATACCGATGCCGGGCATAATCCGGCCCGTGCGCTGGGCCTGAACTGGGCGGCGGTCGATCCCGGACGCCACCGGCTGACTGCGGAAATCCTGACCGCCGATGAGGCCAGCCCGCGCGCCACGATGACGACGGTGGTCAAGGTCGGTGGTGTTGCGCCGGGCGAAACCGCCTATGTCACCATTGCCGCCGTGGATGTCGGGGTTCTGAACCTGACCGGTTTCACGGCGCCCGATCCGGCCAACCACTATTTTGGCCAGCGCAAGCTTGGCATGGACCTGCGCGATCTTTACGGCCGGCTGATTGACGGCACGCAAGGCGCCGTGGGGCAAATCCGATCCGGCGGCGATGGGCCGCTGCCTGACAGGTTGCAAGGCCCGCCGCCGGGTGAGGAACTGGTCGCCTATTTCTCGGGTCCGATTACGGTTGGGCAGGACGGTCTGGCCGAGGCGGCATTTGACATGCCGGAATTCAACGGCACAGTGCGCCTGATGGCGGTGGTCTGGTCCAAAACCGGGGTCGGTCAGGCCAGCAAGGATGTGCTGGTGCGCGATCCGATCGTTCTGACCGCCAGCCTGCCGCGTTTTCTGGCGCCCTATGACGAAAGCCGGATTTTGCTGGAACTGGCGCATGCCTCGGGTCCGGCGGGCGATGTCGGCATTTCGATCAGCGCCAGCGACGGGCTTTATGTGAACAGCGCGAAGCTGCCAAAATCGGTGTCGCTGGCGGCGCTGGGGCGGGCGTCCTTTGCGGTTCCGATCACGGCCCCGGCGGGTGGCGACGCCGCCATCACGATCACGCTGACCACGCCGGATGGCAGGGTGCTGACGAAAACTCTGGGCCTGCCGATCCGGGCCAATGATCCAGAAATCGCGCGGACCACGCGGGTCGATCTGAAGGATGGCGATACCTTCACCCTGAATGACGAGGTGTTTGCCGGGATGGTGCCGGGCACCGGTTTTGCCACGCTGGCAGTCGGGCCGGTTGCCCGGTTTGACGCGCCCGGCCTGCTGAGCGCTTTGGACCGCTATCCATATGGCTGCACCGAGCAGATCACCTCTAAGGCGCTGCCGCTGCTCTATTTTGAACAGGTCGCCGATGCGATGGGCCTGTCGCAAAGCAAGGACATTGCCACGCGGATTGATCAGGCCATCGCCGAGGTTCTGTCGAACCAGTCCTCGAACGGCGGCTTTGGTCTGTGGTCGCCCGGGTCGGGCGATTTGTGGCTGGACGCTTATGTCAGCGATTTCCTCAGCCGGGCCCGCGGCAAGGGCTATTCCGTGCCGTCCCAGGCGTTTCGGCTGGCGATGGACAACCTGAGAAACCGGGTGAACTATGCGCCCGATTTTGAAAATGCCGGTCAGGATATCGCTTATGCGTTGATGGTTCTGGCCCGCGAGGGGGCCGCCAATATCGGCGATTTGCGCTATTATGCGGATACCAAGGCAGAGCAGTTCGGCTCACCCCTGGCGATGGCGCAACTTGGGGCGGCTTTGGCGTTTTACGGCGATCAGACGCGGGCCGACCGGATGTTCCGGCTGGCGGGCATCCGGTTGGACCGGGCGGTTGCCCAGGCCGAGGACCAGTTGTGGCGGATTGATTACGGCACCAATCTGCGCGACAGCGCCGCCATTCTGACACTGGCGGTTGAGGCCCGGACCGATGTTCTGGATCAGGCCGCTTTGGCGCGCCGGATCACCCCTGATGCCACTGCGGACAGGGGCCGTTCGACACAGGAAAACATGTGGTCGCTGATGGCGGCGAATGCGCTGATTGAAGACACGCCGCCGGATGCCTTCCTGATCAACGGACAGCCCGCGGGCGGGCCGGTGGTGCGGGTGCTGGATGCCCAGACCGGGCGCGACCAATCGGTTGCGGTCTTGAACCAGTCGGGCAAAACCACCACCACTGTCCTGTCGACCTATGGCATACCGGCAGAGCCGGAACCGGCGGGCGGCAACGGCTATTCCATCGACCGGTTCTATTTCGCGATGGATGGACGGCCGATTTCGCCCGGCAAAGTCAAGCTGAACGACCGGATGGTGGTTCTGATCAAGGTCAGCCCGCACCGCTATTCCGAGGCGCGTCTGATCGTGAACGATCCCCTGCCTGCCGGCTTTGAAATCGACAACCCGTCCCTGATGCAATCCGGCGACGTGGCCGCCCTTGACTGGCTGCAACTGAACGCAACCCCACAGCATTCCGAGTTCCGCGCAGAGCGTTTCGTGGCGGCTGTCGACTGGTCCAGTTCGGATGCCTTCCAGCTGGCCTATATCGTGCGGGCGATTTCGCCGGGGCGGTTCCACCACCCGGCGGCCAGCGTTGAGGATATGTACCGTCCGCAATATCGCGCCCGCACCGGTGTCGGCACGGTCGAGATTGCCGGAAACTAGGGGCGTGGGATGCGCCACAAGCGGCTGATCCTTGCGGGCCTGACCGCACTGGCATTGACCTGGATGGTTTGGATGGCGTTTGACCGCTGGATCGACCGGACGGTCATGCCAACACTGGTGGTCGAAACTGCCACGACGGTCGAGGATCGCACGGGGCAATTGTTACGCGCCTATACGGTGGCCGATGGCCGCTGGCGTTTGTCCGCGAACCTGGAGGATGTCGATCCCCGGTTCATAGCGCAGTTGATCGCATATGAAGACAAGCGGTTTTACAGCCATTCCGGCGTTGATCTTCGTGCCGTGGCCCGCGCCGCGATGCTGGCGCTGTGGCACGGGCGGATCGTTTCAGGCGGGTCGACCCTGACGATGCAGGTCGCGCGCCTGTTGGAAGAAGGCGGCACCGGGCGCTGGGCGCCAAAGCTGCGGCAGGCCCGGCTGGCGCTGGCGCTGGAACGGCGGCTCAGCAAGGCGGAGATCCTGAACCTTTATCTGGCGCTTGCGCCTTATGGCGGCAATCTGGAGGGGGTTCGGGCGGCCTCGCTCGCTTATTTCGGTAAAGAGCCGCGGCGATTGACGGCGGCGCAATCGGCGTTGTTGATCGCCCTGCCGCAAAGCCCGGAAACCCGCCGCCCCGACCGGGCCTGGGACAATGCGATGCAGGCGCGAAGCCGGGTTCTGGACCGGCTGCAACGGGACGGGGTGCTGCCCGCGGATGAGGCCCTGGCCGCCAACACTGAGGCTTTGCCGGAGGGTCGCAAAGTGTTTCCCGCATTGGCGCCGCATCTGGCGGACCGCGTGGTTTCCGAAAATCCCGCAAGGCACCGGCACCGCCTGACCATCGACGGGGCCTTGCAGGATATATTGGAGCGTCTCGCCCGGCGTCATGTCGAAGGTCTGGGGGGCGGTCTGTCGGCGGCGATCGTGGTGATGGATTACAACAGCGGACAGATATTGGCCTCGGTCGGCTCGGCGGGCTATCTGGATACGGAAATGCAGGGCTTCAACGACATGACCCGGGCGGTGCGCTCGCCCGGATCGACGCTGAAACCGCTGATTTACGGACTGGCCTTTGACACCGGCAAAGCCCAGCCCGAAACCCTGATCGAAGATCGCCCGGCGGCCTTTGGCGGCTATGCGCCGCAGAATTTTGACAAGCAGTTTCGTGGCACGATTTCCCTGCGGGAGGCGCTGCAATATTCACTGAACATTCCGGCGGTTTCGCTGTTGGAACAGGTCGGGCCGCAGAACCTGATCGTCAGGATGCGTCGCGCCGGGGTAACGGCGCGGCTGCCTGCCGGTGAAATCCCGGGTCTGGCGGTCGGGTTGGGGGGGGTCGGGCTGCGTCTGGTTGATCTTGTCGCGCTTTACGGCGGAATTGCCCATGGGGGTGTGCCGGTCGCGCCGGTTTATGAGCTGCCGGCCAGACATGGCGCTGCGTTGAAACCCTTGATGACGCCGGAAAGCGCCTGGCAGATCGGTGATATCCTGACCGGCGTTAAGGGGCCTGACCTGTCGCCGCGCAACAATCTGGCCTACAAGACCGGCACATCCTATGGCTATCGCGATGCCTGGGCACTGGGCTTTGACGGCGGGCATGTGATCGGGGTTTGGGTCGGACGGCCGGATGGTGCCTCGGTTCCCGGAATGATGGGTGCGGAACTGGCCGCGCCGCTGCTGTTTGACGCCTTCAGCCGCCTGAAACCGGTGCTGGATCCGCTGCCGCCACCGCCCGCAACCACGCTGATCCTGCCCAATGCAGACCTGCCGCAACATCTGAAACGATTTGTCGGACCGAACGCGGTGTTTGCGGCGCAAAATCCGCCGGAAATCGCCTTTCCGCCGGATGGGGCGCTGGTGGATATCGGCCTGATGGTCGGGCAGGCGGCCATGCTTGTGGTGAAAGTGCGGGGCGGTCAGCCGCCCTTTACCTGGATCGCGGACGGGGTGCCGGTTTTGGTTGCCACCCGCGAACGGCAGGCCGAACTGCCGCTGGCCGGGGCCGGTTTTGTGAACCTTTCGGTGATCGATGCCAGCGGCCAAAGCCGCGCCGCGCGGGTTCAGTTACGCTGAGGGCTGCGGCGGCTGGTGCCGGTCCGGGTGGGCGTCGGCCACGGCCTTGATGCTCTCCAGCCTTTGCATGATCCGGTTGATTTGCGGCATGCCGGAAAGGTCGACTTCCCAGCGGCGGGCATTGTAGATCTGCGGCACCAGACAGATATCGGCCATGCCCAACCGGTCGCCGTGGCAGAAATCGCCGGTCTGGGGTTCGGATAACATGGTCTCGACCGCCTGTAACCCGCGCGGGATAAAGGCCTGCATCCAGCTTTTCATCGTGATATTGCCGCCTGAATTCTCGGTGGCGTATTTCGCGACCGACAGGTTACAGACCGGATGAATTTCCATCGCAACGGCATAAGACAGCCGCCGCACCCGCGCCCGGCCCAGGGCTGTGTCCGGCAGCAAACCGGCAT
>JAURMY010000307.1 GCA_030830465.1 Alphaproteobacteria bacterium | reverse complement strand
CGACGGCCACCGGTCGCGTCACATGGGCGGCACCGGATTGGGGCTTGCGATTGTGAAACACATCACCAACCGCCATCGCGGCCGCCTGTTGATCGACAGCGAATTGGGCAAAGGCAGCGTGTTTTCCGTTGTGTTGCCAACCACTTGACGATCCCTTTTGGCGGCGGGCAAAACCAGCGGCGGCATTGTCATGAAACTGTTACAAAAGGTTCATAGAAGTGACTCGCGCTGGCCCTAGATGGGGCGCAGGTCGGCTGCTTGGCCTGCCCGTACTGAAAACATCAGGAGATCCATCGATGTCATACGTTAAATCAACCGTTTCCGTCCTGACCCTGGCGGCCGCCCTTGGCGCTGCTTCGGTTGCCGACGCCCGCGACCAGATCCAGATTGCAGGCTCTTCCACAGTTCTGCCCTATGCCACAATCGTTGCCGAAGCTTTCGGCGAAAACTTTGACTTCCCCGCACCGGTCGTTCAGGGCGGTGGCTCGGGTGCCGGCCGCAAGATGATGTGTGAAGGTGTTGGCGAGAACACCATCGACATCGCCGACAGCTCGTCGCGCATCAAACAAAGCGATATCGACAATTGCGCTGCCAATGGCGTTACCGAAATCATGGAAGTCCGCATCGGATATGACGGCATCGTGTTCGCCTCAACCATCAACGGCCCGTCCTTTGCCTTCACCCCGGCCGATTGGTACAAAGCAATTGCCGCCAATGTTCTGGTGGATGGCAAACTGGTCGCCAACCCGAACAAATCCTGGCATGACGTGAACGCCAGCCTGCCGGATCAGGCAATCCTGGCCTTCGTTCCCGGCACCAAGCACGGCACACGCGAAGTGTTTGACACCAAAGTGATCGAAGACGGTTGTGCTGAATCCGGTGCCGAAGCCGCCTTCCTGGCCGCCAATGGCGGCGACAAGAAAGCCGCTTCCAAGTCCTGCATGGAACTGCGCACCGACGGCATGTCGATTGACATTGACGGCGACTATACCGAAACCCTGTCGCGTCTGGCTGCCAACCCGCAGGCGATCGGCGTGTTTGGCCTGTCCTTCTATCAGAACAACACTGATAAGCTGCAGGTCGCAACAATGAACGGCATCGTGCCCTCGACCGAAACAATCGCCAAAGGCGAATATCCGGTATCGCGCCCGCTGTATTTCTATGTCAAGAAAGCCCATATCGGCGTGATCCCCGGCCTGAAAGAATACATCAACTTCTTCGTGTCTGACGACATGGCCGGCCCGGATGGCCCGCTGGCAGCCTATGGTCTGGTGTCTGATCCGGAACTGGCCGCGACCCAGGCGATGGTTGAAGCCGAAACCCCGATGGGTCCGCTGAAATAAACCAACAGGACGGGCGGCATCACCCTGCCGCCCGTTTCCCCAATTATTGGAGCTGCCATGAGCGCCGGTTATCTTGTCCTGATCGTTTTGGCTGTTTCGCTCATCGGGCTGGCAATGGGACGGTATCGCGCGCTGTCGCTGGTGTCCGGGGACCCCAAAAAGCTCCATTCTCTGCCTTCATATTACGGCCAGTCGGTTTTGATTTTTTCGGCGATTCCGTCTTTTTTCCTTTTGGTTCTGTGGCTTTTGGTACAGCCGGTGCTGATCGACAGCAGTGTCGGACAGATGGTTGCCAAGGGTGCCGATGTTACGGCTGAACAAAAGTCGCTGGTGATGTCCGATGTGCGGCGCATTTCCGGCGGGCTGGATGCACTGATGCGGCATGGCGGCCTTTCCGAAAATGATCTGACCCAGATGCGGGCCGATATTTCCGACATCCGAGGCCGTCTTGCAGAGGTCGGTGTCGCCATCGGCTCCAATGTCGAACAGGACGTGTTCGTTGCGGCCAAGGCCTATCGCGATATGACGATCAGCGGCAATCGCTGGATGGCGATGGCGGTTGTTCTGTTCGCGCTTGCCGGCATGGTGTTTTCATTGCTGCGCATATCGCCCGACATGCGCGCCCGCAACGTGACCGAGACCGCGATCAAGGCGCTGCTGATCGCATCCTCCATGGTCGCAATCCTGACCACGGTCGGGATCATCTTTTCGCTGTTGTTCGAAACGCTGCATTTCTTTCAGCTTTATTCCGCCGCCGAATTCTTCTTTGGGACGATCTGGAACCCGCAGTTCCGCGGCGGTTCTGACCTCGGCATTCTGCCGCTGCTTTGGGGCACGCTTTATGTGTCCATCGTGGCGATGATTTTTGCGGTTCCAATAGGGCTTTTGGCGGCGATCTATCTGGCGGAATACGCCTCTGCGCGGGTCCGCTCGATCGCCAAGCCGGCAATCGAAATTCTGGCCGGTATTCCAACCATCGTTTACGGCCTGTTTGCGCTGAACACGGTTGGCCCTTTGCTGCGGGATTATTTCGCGCAACCGCTTGGTCTTGGCTCGTCTTCGTCATCGGTGATGACGGCGGGGCTGGTCATGGGGATCATGCTGATCCCCTTCGTTTCGTCCCTGTCTGATGATGTGATCAACGCCGTGCCGCAGGCCCTGCGCGACGGTTCCTACGGTTTGGGGGCAACCCAGTCGGAAACCGTGAAACAGGTGATCCTGCCAGCAGCCTTGCCGGGGATCGTCGGGGCCATTCTGCTGGCGGCCAGCCGGGCCATCGGCGAAACCATGATCGTGGTGATGGGGGCAGGGGCCGCGGCCAAACTGGGCCTGAACCCGTTTGAGGCCATGACAACGATCACCGTCAAGATCGTCAGCCAATTGACCGGCGACACCGAATTCGCCTCGCCCGAAACACTTGTGGCCTTTGCGCTGGGGCT
>JAURMY010000306.1 GCA_030830465.1 Alphaproteobacteria bacterium | reverse complement strand
TCGCCGGTCGCGAGCTTCGGCAGATATTTGCGCTTCTGGTCTTCCGAGCCGAACTTCAACAGGGCCGGCCCCAACATCCAGATGCCGAAACTTTGCAAGGGTGAGCGCGCCCGGACCGACGCCATTTCCTCGTAAAACACCTTTTCCCGCGCCCGGTCCAGCCCGCCGCCGCCATAGGCGCGCGGCCAGGTCGGGGTGGTCAGGCCCTGCGCCGCCATCCGGTCAAGCCAGGTTTTCTGGGCATCAGACGTGAATTGCCACCGCTTTCCGCCCCAGCAGATCGACGCCTCGCCGCGCAGCCCGTCGCGCATTTCGGGCGGGCAGTTATCGCCAAGCCAGGCCCGCAGCGCCAAACGGAAATCTTCCGGGTCCTGAATATCGGTCAGCACAATCCGCCCTCCCAAGCCATGCGTCGTGGCGCACAGGTTCGCATTTCAGTTTTCACCAGACAAGCGGCGAAGCGGCGGTTTGGGCAAAATCACGCAACGTCAAGGTGGCTGCAATCGTTAAAGCCCCGCGCGATCATCCGGCCGCCGGTCAGCACGATCCGGCTGATGGACCCGTTGGCCGCGCCGTTAAAGGCAAAGGGCTGTGCGCCTGTTGCGATGGCCATGGCCGCGCCGATGACACCCCCGTGCACAAAGGCCGCAACGCGCTGATCCGGGTGGCGGGCCGCGATCCGCCCCAAAGCCGCTGCCACGCGCTGATGCAACTGCGCTGTGGTTTCCGCGCCGGGAATTGCCCCCCATTCCTGATGCTCGATCGCCTGCTGAAACTCGGGCGCGCCCTCGGCCGCCTTGATCCGGTACAGCCCGCCGTCCCAGTCACCAAGGCAGATTTCCCTGAGGTCCGGTTCGACCATCGGGGTCATCCCAAGGCGCGCGGCCAACGGGGCGGCGGTTTGTTGGGTCCGCCGCAGGGTCGTGACATAAAGCGCGTCAAACCTTTCGCCTTTCAGCCGCTCGCCGACCTGATCCGCCTGTCGCAATCCGTTGTGGTGCAACGCCGGATCGCCATGCCCGTCCACCATCGGAAAGGACTGCCCCGGGCGCGCCGCTTCGCTTTCGCCGTGGCGGATCAACAGCAAATCCACGGCACCGGTCGGGAGACTGAAAACATGCTGGCGGTATTCTTTGGTCATCTTGGCCCCGGCGGTTTGACTTGGGTCTGGCTTTGGCCCTACGGTTTTCACGCCCGCACAGGGATGTCAAACCTTGGCTGCGCAAAACCCCGAAAGGACCCGGATGAAAGCCCTTCGCACCCCAGACGCCGCTTTTGCCGATCTGCCCGGCTGGAGCTATCGCCCGCATTATCTCGACGACTTGCCGGGATATGAGGGCCTGCGCGTTCATTATGTGGATGAAGGCCCTAAACAGGCCGACCGGGTGTTTTTGTGCCTGCACGGTCAACCAACCTGGTCCTATTTGTACCGCAAGATGATCCCTCAGTTTGCGGCGACCGGCGGGCGCGTGATTGCGCCGGATTGGCTGGGATTCGGGCGTTCGGACAAACCGGTTGAGGATGCGGTCTATGGCTATCGCTTCCACCGGAACATGCTGCTGGCGCTGATCGAACGGCTGGATTTGCGCGCAATCACCCTGGTGGTGCAGGATTGGGGCGGATTGCTGGGCCTGACGGTGCCAATGGACATGCCGGACCGGTTCCAGCGTCTTTTGATCATGAACACCGTGCTGGCCACCGGTCAGCCCGCCGGCCAAGGCTTTGAAGACTGGCGCGCCTATAACCGTGCCAATCCCGACATGAACATTCCCGCCCTGATGAAACGCGCGACACCGATTCTGACCGGGGCCGAAGCGGCGGCCTATGGCGCGCCCTTTCCCGATGTGACCTACAAAGCCGGGGTCCGGCGGTTCCCCGACATGGTGATGACCGCGCCCGACATGGAAGGGGTCGATCTGTCCAAACGCGCGGTCGGGTTCTTTCAGAATGACTGGAGCGGCGACACATTCATGGCGGTCGGCATGAAAGACCCGGTGCTGGGGCCGCCGGTCATGGCCTCTATGCGCGGCATCTTCAAAGGGTGTCCGCCGCCGTTTGAGGTGCCCGAAGGCGGGCATTTCGTGCAGGAATGGGGGGCGGAAGTGGCCCGGGCCGCGTTGCGCCACTGGGGCGATATCGCCTAAAGCCTATTGCGTTAAACTTGAATCACCAAACGCTGCCTGAAATCAAAGATTTCAACGCGTTAGGTGATAGAATTTGCTTCAGGTAATACGCAATACGTTCTAGGCCCCGCCGGTTTTCGCCGTAGCAAAGCGGCGGATATGTTCCGCCAGAAATCCGGGCGCCTGATGTGTGATCCAGTGATCGGCGGCAGGCGTTTCACAAATTTCCAGATCCGTGCAGTAATCCGCAAGCCCTTCCCGTGCTTCCGGCAAAAGGGCGGTGTCGCCAAGCCCCCATAACACAAGATGCGGCATCGAAATCTTCAGGGCCTCGACCGGCCAGGACGGGATCCTGGCGCTTGGGATCGGCTGGCCGGGCTTAGCCACCAAGAGCGGCGTTGCGCGATACCAGTTGACCATGGCCCTTACACCCGCCGCATCGCCCCAGGCGGCCTTATAGGCCTGCGCCCGCGAAGGCGTCATCCAGCCAAGGTCCATTTTCGCGCTGAACAGCGTCATCATCCGGGCGAAATCATCCTTTGCCAGCGCCTCTTCGGATCCCTCGCCGCGCAGCCAGGTGATATATTGACTGGCGGCCGTTTGCGCCCCGCCCGCAGCCAGCGCCTTTTGAAACGGTGCCGGATGCACCCCGTTGGCAACGATCAATGCAGCCAGCTTTTGCGGATGACGGATCGCCGTGGCATAGGCCACCGACGCGCCCCAGTCATGGCCGATCAGCGCGGCGGCGCGTCCCCGCCCGAAATGGTCGATCATCGCTGCGACATCGGCCACCAGATGTTTGGTGGCATAATCTTCAACCCTTTCGGGTTTCCACGACCGGCCATAGCCGCGCTGGTCCGGCGCGACACAGTAAAACGCATCGGCCAGCAGGGGCAAAACCTCGTCCCAGGCGCCGCAATATTCCGGAAAACCGTGCAGAAACAACAGCAAGGGCCGGTCGGGATCACCCGCCGTATGGGCAAAAAACCCGTGGTCGTTGATCTGAAAAGCAGCGCCGGTCAGGTCCCTTTGGGTCATTCAGCGGCTGCTTTCGGCCGGTAGACTTCACTGGTGGCCTCGCGCCGCACCAGCCACCATTCCGACTGGACCGGCAGGGTGTTGTACGTCACGTCAACCCCCAGCGTCCGCGCCGCATGTTGCGCCCAGGACGGATCGACCAAAGCCTCGCGGCCAATAGCCACCAGATCGGCCCGACCCGCGGCAAGGACCTCTTCGGCCTGTTCGGGATGGGTGATCAAACCAACGGCCATGCTGGCAAGTCCGGCCTCGTTGCGGACGCGCTCGGCATAGGGCACCTGAAAGCCCGGCTGCCTTTTGCCGCCAAGCGCCGAGGTCGCCGGCCCGGCGATCCCGCCCGAGGAGCAGTCAACCACGTCAACCCCGCGCGCTTTCAGTTCACGCGCCAGCAAAACCGTATCGTCCAGCGACCAGCCTTCGGGGGTTCCGTCAACCGCCGAGGTCCGGAAGAACAGGGGCAGTTCCTCAGGCCAGACCGCCCGCACCGCTTCCACCAGTTCCAGCGCCAGCCGCATCCGGCCCTTCACATCGCCGCCATAAGCATCGGTGCGCTTGTTGGACAAGGGCGACAGGAAACTGTGCAGCAAATAGCCATGCGCGCCGTGAAGCTCTACGATCTTGTATCCGGCGGCCAAAGCCCGCCGCGCCGCTGCCGCAAAATCCACCTTCAACTGCGCGATATCGTCAAGGGTCAACGCCTTGGGCATGGGCCAGCCCTGATCCACCGGCAAGGCCGATGGGCCGACCGGCTGCCACGGCATATCGCCGCGCGCAAAATCCGCGTCGTTCAAGGGGCCGTTGCCGAACCAGGGACGTTGCATGCTTGATTTACGCCCGGCATGGCCAAGCTGGATCGCGGGAACAGCGCCGTTTTGCAACAGGAACTGCGCGATTCGGCTGTGACCGGGGATCTGGCTGTCGGTCCAGAGACCCGGACAGCCATGGGTGATGCGGCCCGATTTCTGCACCGCCGTTGCCTCGGTAAAGATGATCCCGGCTCCGCCGATGGCAAAGCGCCCCAGATTGACCAGATGCCAGTCATCCAGATGGCCTTCATGCGCGGAATACTGGCACATCGGCGAAATCACGATGCGGTTACGGCTGGTGATCGAACGCAGCGCGATAGGCTGGAACAGATGGGAAGTGGCGGTCATTTTCGGTCCTTTGGTCAGATGCGGTACGATGTTGGGCCGCGACATTGGTTTTGCGGATCGGTTTTCAGTGCAGCAGCCGGGCTGGCGCAAGCGAGGCGATGATCGCGGGTGGCAGTTTTGAAACCCGTGCTGCGATCAGATCGGCGGTCAGGCCCGACAGCGCCGGGGCGGTCTGAATACCATAACCGCCCTGCCCGGCCAGCCAGAAGAACCCTGTCGCGCGGGGGTCAAAACCCACAACCGGTGTGCGGTCGGGTCCGAATGTGCGCAGCCCGGCCCAGTTGCGGGTGACCCGCGTCACCGGGGTTGTGCCCGCGCGTTCATGGCGGTCAATGCCTTCCGCCAGAACCATGTCTTCGGCCCAGGCGTCATGCGGCTCAACCGGGTCTTCATCGGCCGGGGAGATCATCAAACGGCCCGCATCCGGTTTGCAGTAAAAGGTTTCCGAGGCATCGGCAAAAACGGGCCAGCGTGTGGTATCATAGCCCTCGGGCGGGTCGATCAGAACCGCCGAGCGGCGCAAAGGTTGCAAACCAACGGCCCCGACGCCGGCCAGACCCGCCAGTTGATCGGCCCAGGCACCGGCGGCGTTAACGACGAGGGGGGCCTGAAATTCCCCGGCGGCGGTGTTCAAGGTCCAGCACCCGTTCGCGTAAGACAAACCGGTCACGCCGGCACCGGTGACAATTTCTGCCCCCCGCGACCGCGCCAGTCTGGCATAGCCTTGCAACAGCCGGTCCACGTCAATTTCCTGTGCTCCGCTTTCAAAGATTGCGGCGGCCACGCGCTCGGGCCTGAGGATCGGAACCATGGCCAGCGTTTCGGCCTGGGTCAGCCATTCCAGCCCGTCCGAGCCTTCGGCATAGGCCTTGAGCCTGTCAATTTCACTGTCCATGCCAAACAGGACCTCGCCGCGCGGCGACAAGAGCGAGCGGTCTGAAACCCCTTCGGGCGCGATGAACTCGGGTTCCGCGACTGCATTCAGCGCCCGCAGGGTCGCGTTGCCATAGTTGCGGATAAAGATCGCCGCCGAACGTCCGGTTGAATGATAGCCAAGCACCGGTTCGCGTTCCAGAACCGTCACCCGCGCATCGGCTGACAGCTTTGCAGCCGCGCTGATGCCCGCCATCCCGCCGCCGATGACCAGAATATCCTGTGTTTTAACCATGTTCTAGGCCTGCTCCAATCCGCACCACTGGGCGATAAACAACGCGATGGACTGGGTGACGCGGCGGGTGCTTTCCAGATCGACCCGCTCATTGAACCCGTGAATCGCCTCTGACAACGGGCCATAGACCAGCGCGGGCGTATCCGCATAAAGCCCGTAAAACCGCGCATCGGTCGTGGCCGTGATCGGCGAGGTCGGCAAGGCCGCACCGTTCACCCGGTGATGCGCATGATCCAGCGCGGAAATCGCCTGATGGGTTTCGGGCTTGTCATGGTCACACAGGGCATACCCCTCGGCCTGAAAGCCGTGATAGATCACTTCCGGGCGGTTGTTGCGCAAAAAGTGGTTTTCCGCGGCGGCGGTGTTCAGGCAATCCTCAATTTCGGCACAGGCGGCTTTCAGATCGGCACCGGGAAAGACTGCCATACGCACATCAAACGTGCACCAGGACGGCACCGAGGACGCCCAGTCGCCACCGGCAATCTTGCCCACATTCAGGTTCAGCGCATGGGCATGGTCGTGAAAGGCGTGATGGCGGTATTGCGGCAGGTTCCAGCGGTCTTCCAGCTTGTGCAGGGCTGCGATCAACGGGATCGCCGCCTCGATCGCGTTGGCCCCTGAACCCGCGCGCTCCACATGGACGGGAATGCCGCGCAGATGGACCTGAAACCAGATCACCCCGATCTGCGCCACGCATAGATGTTCGGAAAACGGTTCCGGGATCAACGCCGCATCGGCTAGATATCCGCGTTGCAGACAGGCCAGCGCGCCGTTGCCGGTGCATTCCTCTTCCACCACCGACTGATAAAACACATCAGCGGCAGGCACATGCCCGGTGGCCCGGATCGCATCCAGCGCGAACAGATTTGCCGCCAGCCCCGCCTTCATGTCGCCGGCGCCGCGCCCATACATCCAGCCATTGTCGACACGCGATTCAAACGGCGGCGTGTCCCACATGTCCAGCGGGCCGACCGGCACCACGTCAATATGA
>JAURMY010000305.1 GCA_030830465.1 Alphaproteobacteria bacterium | reverse complement strand
GCGCGGCACCGCCGCGGGCGCGTAAGGCTTCTGCGATATGTTCGGCATCGTCAAGGGCGATCAGGGCCAACGGCACAATCAGACGCCATCCGGGGCGTTTTGCGCTGCGGGCGCGCCAGGCCTCGGCCAGTTGCCCGCCTTTTTGCGCCAGTACCGGCACAAAGCGGATCACCAGCGCAATCGACAGCGCCAGCGTTTTCGGGTTCAGGCCAAGCGGACGAAACGGCACAAACAACGGCTGAATGGCCGCGATCATATCGTCTAGACGGGTGGTCATGGTGACCAGATTGGCCAAAGCCACAGCCGCTAGCAGTTTGGCCAGAATGTTCAACCCGTCAACCAGCGCATCCGTGGCAAGATGCCAGATCAGCACCATGGCGATGAACACCCAAAGCGGGCGCAACATGCGGATGCCCTGCTTCAAAAAGGTGACGCCGCAAAGGCCGTACAGCCCCGCCACCAGCCCACAGGCCGACAGCGAAACCAGCAGCGACGGCCAAAACGACATGCCAACCGTCGCGCCGCACAGAACCACCAGTTTCAGCCGCGCGGGCAACGGGTGAAACGGCGTCGCAAGCTCAGAGGTCAGCGACAGCATCCGCCTGCCCCCTTCGATCCATTTCGGCGCGATAGGCGGCAATCACGGCCGCAGGCGTTCCATCCATCGCCACGCGGCCCTGCTCCAGCCAGATCACCCGGTCATAGGTTTCAAGCGCCGCAAGATCATGGCTGATATGGATGACCTGCTGGCTGACTGCGTCCAGAATCCGGTTCAACCGCGCGACCGTCAGCGCATCAAGCCCGGCAAAGGGTTCGTCCAGCACGATCAGTTTCGGCGCCATCGCCAGCACCGACATCAGACAGACCAGATGCCTTTGACCTTGCGAAAGCGTCTGCACCGACCGACCGGCCCATTCCGACGCCTGAAACCGCGCCAGCATCGCCAAAGCCGCCGCGCGGGCCTTGGATTTGCTGTGGCCCTGCTGGGTCAGGCCAAAGGCGATTTCCTCATCCACCATCGGGAAAATGATCTGTTGATCCGGGTTTTGAAACAGAATGCCCACTGTGTTGATCGCCTGTTTTCGGTCTTTGGCGACATCAATGCCATGCACCAAAACCCGGCCCTTGTCGGGCAGGATCAGCCCGCACAACACCCGCGCCAACAGCGACTTGCCCGAGCCGTTCCGCCCGATAATGCCGATGCGGTTTTCGCGCAGGTTCAGGCTCAGCCCGTCAAACAGAACGTGGCCGGACAGGCGCATGGACAATTCGGTGATTTGGGCAGGATCGGTCATGGCCGCACCCTAGGGGCGGGACCGGCTGGCGGCAACGGTGAATGCTGAGGGTTTCAAGGAAAGACCAATACTTGACGCGCCGCGCAAAGGGCGGTCCACTGGGGCGAATTTCCAGCCGACCCTAGGACACGCCATGCTGCTGACCCATGAACATGAAGAATTGCGCCGCTCTGTCATCCGCTGGGCCGAGGAAGAAATCAATCCGCACATAAACGACTGGGAAGAGGCCCAGATATTTCCAGCCCATCAAGTGTTCAAGTCCCTGGGCGACAAGGGATTTCTGGGCATCCACAAACCCGAAAAATTCGGTGGTTTGGGTCTGGATTTCTCCTATGCCGCCGTGATGGCCGAGGCTTTGGCCGCAATCAGGGCCGGCGGCGTGCCCATGGCGATTGGCGTGCAAACCGATATGTGCACGCCCGCCCTGTCCAAGCACGGCAGCGATGCGCTGTGCGAGGAATTCTTGCGCCCCGCGATTGCCGGGGATCTGGTCGGTTGTATCGGCGTTTCCGAACCGGGCGGCGGATCAGACGTTGCGGCGGTGAAAACCACCGCCCGCAAGGACGGCGATGATTACGTCATCAACGGCACAAAAATGTGGATCACCAACGGCACCCAGGCCGATTTCTGCTGTTTGCTGGCCAATACCGGCGACGGGCAGATGCACCGCAACAAATCCCTGATCGTCGTTCCGATGAAGACCGAGGGCATTTCCATCGCCCGCAAGATCACCAAGATCGGGATGAATTCCTCGGACACGGCGCAGATATTCTTTGACGATGTGCGGGTGCCGCAACGCAACCGGATCGGCGAGGAAAACAAGGGCTTTATCTATCAAATGGAGCAGTTCCAGTATGAACGCCTGTGGGCGGCATTGAATTCGGCGGCCGGGTTTCAGCGCGCCATCGACATTACCGTGGACTACACCAAGGAACGCAAGGCCTTTGGCCAATCGCTCAGCAACAACCAATGGGTCAATTTCAAGCTGGCCGAAATGCAGACCCAGGTCGATGCCCTTCACGCCCTGAACTGGAAAGGTGTGGAAATGGTCGTGGCCGGTCAGGATGCCACGCGGATCGCAACCTCGGCCAAGCTGATGGCGGGGCAAATGTCGCGCACCCTGCCGGATGGTTGCCTGCAATTCTGGGGCGGCATGGGCTATTCGAACGACAGCGAAATCTCGCGCATTTACCGCGACACGCGCCTGACCGCGATCGGCGGCGGGGCCGACGAGGTGATGTTGCAGATATTGACGAAATTCATGGGCATATATTCGTCAAATGCCTGAGGGTTAAAGCGTATTGCGTTTTACTTGAAGCAAATTGCATCACCTAACGCGTTGAAATCTTTGATTTCAGACAGCGTTTGGTGAGTCAAGTTTAACGCAATTCGCTCTAACGGCCGGAAAAGTC
>JAURMY010000008.1 GCA_030830465.1 Alphaproteobacteria bacterium | reverse complement strand
GGGCGAAAACTGGACCGTCGAGCGGTTTGGCCGCTACACCCGCACGCTGAAAC
This sequence comes from Alphaproteobacteria bacterium, assembly GCA_030830465.1. Next base: position 10,995 of record JAURMY010000008.1, on the reverse strand, counting down.
CCGGCCTGCGCTTCCTGATTCCGATCATGGACAAGGTCGGCGCGCGCATCAACATGATGGAAACCGTTCTGGACATCGCCAGCCAGGAAGTCATCACCCGCGACAACGCCATGGTGGTGGCCGATGCCGTGACCTTCTATCAGGTGGTCGATGCGGCCCGCGCCGCATATGAGGTGCGCAATCTTGAACATGCGCTGGGCAATCTGTCGATGACCAATATCCGCTCGGTGATCGGTGCGATGGATCTGGACGAAAGCCTGTCAAACCGCGACATCATCAACCACAAACTGCTGACCGTGATTGATCAGGCCAGCAATCCCTGGGGGGTCAAGGTCACCCGCGTCGAGATCAAGGACCTGGCCCCGCCGCCTGACATCAACGAAGCCATGGCGCGGCAGATGAAGGCCGAGCGGACCAAGCGCGCGGATATTCTTCAGGCCGAAGGCTTGAAGCAATCGGCGATCCTCAAGGCCGAGGGCGAACGCGAGGCCCAGATCCGCGAGGCCGAGGGCCGCAAGGAAGCCGCGTTTCTGGATGCTCAGGCCCGCGAACGTCTGGCCGAGGCCGAAGCCAAGGCCACCCGGCTGGTCTCAGAAGCCATTGCCGCCGGCGACATTCAGGCAATCAACTATTTCGTCGCCCAGAAATACACCGAGGCCCTGCGCGACATGGCCTCATCGCCAAATTCGAAAACCATCATGATCCCGCTTGAAGCTTCCGGCCTTCTGGGGTCGATTTCCGGCATTGCGGATATCGCCCGGGCGACGCTGGGCAGCGGTGGACCATCCGCCAAACCGACCAACAAAGGGTAATTCGGTGATGGATTTTTTTACCTTTCTGAACGGCGCGTCCCCATGGTGGTGGGTCGCTCTGGGTGTGGCTTTGGGCGTGGTTGAGATGGCCACGATGTCATTCTTCTTGATCTGGCCGGCGCTGGCGGCTTTGGCCATTGCCGGACTGCTTGCGGCCTCCCCGGGTGTCAGCGGCGAAGTTCAGATCGCGGTCTTCGCGGTTCTGGCCGTGGCCCTGACCTTTGCCGGCCGCAGCCTCTTGCACCGAAGCGAGGCACGCAATCCGCAGGCTGACGGGCTGAACAACCGCGCGGCGCTGATGGTCGGACGGCATGCCGTGGTTCAGGAATATACCGGCCCCGAAGGCGCGGTCACCATCGACGGCGTGCGCTGGCACGCGGTCTGGCCCGCCGGCAGCAATGCCAAACCCGGCGCCACCGTCAAGATCTCGGGGGCAGAAGGCATGACGCTTCTGGTGGACGGCGAACAATAAAGCGTATTGCGTTTTACTTGAAGCAAATTGCATCACCTAACGCGTTGAAATCTTTGATTTCAGGCAGCGTTTGGTGATGCAAGCTTAACGCAATAGGCTTTAGGGCGTTTCGGGGTAAACCAGACCCCGCTCATCTTTGTTCCAAAAATACTCATTCCAACCTATTTGCAATAGGCGCCGCTGCGGTACCGGGCGGTGTCCAGATGCAAATGGTCGTGATGAAACTTGTCCGACCCCGGCCCCAAAACGGTGCCAAACGGCCCGCAGGCCTGTGCGCGGATCGAGGCCAGCAGTTTTTTGTCTTTCCAGGTTTTCCAGGCGTCTTGGACCGTAATCGTACTGCCATCCGCCAGAACCAGACCGGAAATATCTATCGCATGACCCTTGCCATGCTCGGAAATCTTGGCGCCTTTCTGGCTGTTGCGGGTCCGGCAGGAATAATGCGCGGCGACCTTCACCGCATCCAGCCCGCCGCCGCGACGGCCGACCGTCGGACGCACCGATTTGGTCAGCCAAGCGGTCAGGGTGCGCGCAGTCGCACAATCCATGATCGACCCCTGGCTCAACCTGATGCCGTCAATTGACGTGATCTTGACCGGCTCCGCCACGCCACAACCGGACTGGGTGCGCGGAATTGGCGGCAAACTGGTGCCGCGAATACGGGGGTCCCCGCAAACGCTGCCCGGAATCGGCGTGTAGGTGGGCGCAACACTGGCCAACCGGGTTTGCTTTGCCCCCGTCGCCGGCGCTCTTACCCCTGCGGTCCGGCTGAGATTCAGATCCTTTGGCCGCACTGGCCGGCGCGGCGAACTGTAAACCGGGGCGGTCGTGGCCAGCGCGTAAGGCTCTGCGACGGCTGTGCGTGTGACCTCCACCGTGGCGCTTCGCCCTTCAGGGGTTTTCGAGCTGTGACTGACCCTTGGCCGCGGCCGAATTTTGGGCCGGTAATAGACCTGAACCGGCGAGGCCGCCATTTTGGCACCCGCATCCCGCGGCACCGGGCGGGGCGAGGTCAACGGCGCACCGGCCCACAGGGCCGACCCGAAAATCAGCGCAGCCAAAAGTAATAGCGGCATGACGTAGCGCATGCTTACTGCCCTTTTTCCTTGCTCGCCCGCCCGAAATCCGGTGCGGCCGTATCTTGCCCGGCTTCAATGATACCACGTCTGATCGCTCTTGTGCGGGTAAAATAGTTAAACAGTTGTTCCCCGTTGCCCCGGCGAATTGCGCGTTGCAAATCAAACAGTTCTTCGGTGAAGCGGCCCAGGATTTCCAGCGTCGCCTCTTTGTTGTTCAAAAATACGTCGCGCCACATGGTCGGATCGCTGGCGGCGATACGGGTGAAATCCCGGAACCCGGCGGCGGAATAGTTGATCACTTCGGATTCCGTCACCCGTTGCAGATCATCGGCCACCCCGACCATGGTATAGGCAATCAGGTGTGGCGTGTGGCTGGTGACGGCCAGAACCAGATCGTGATGGTCAGCGTCCATCTGATCGACTTTTGCCCCCATGCCCAGCCACAGGTCGCGCAGGCGCTGCAAAGCATCAGGATCGGTCCCCGGCAGCGGAGTCAGCAGGCACCAGCGGTATTCAAACAGGCTGGCGAAACCGGCGCGCGGGCCGCTATGTTCGGTTCCGGCCAGCGGATGCGCGGGAATAAATTCAACCGGACCCGGTACATGCGGGCCGATCGCGTCAATCACCGCCTTTTTGACCGACCCCACATCGGTGACGGTTGCGCCCGGCTTCAGATGCGGCGCGATTTCCGCGGCAAGGCCCGACATGGCGCCGACCGGCACGCAAAACACCACCAGATCGGCATCGGCAACGGCCTTGGCGGCACTGTCATAAACCTGATCGACCAGCCCGATTTCCAGCGCAACAGCCCGGGTTTCCGGCGTGCGGGCATAGCCTGTGATGGATTGAACCAGCCCATGCTTGCGCATCGCCAGCGCCATTGAGCCCGCGATCAGGCCCAAACCCAGAAAGGCAACCCGCTGATAACGCACCGCCATCAGCCCCGTCCCTTCAGGAATTCGGTCAAAGTGGCGACCAGAAGGCGCATTGCCTCTTCCTCGCCGACGGTGATCCGCAGGCATTGGGGCAATCCATAGCCCTTGACCTTGCGCACCAGAACACCGCGCGCCTTCAAGGCCGCTTCGGCCCCGTCCGCCGTGGCTTCATCGGCAAACCGCCCCAGAACGAAATTGCCAAAGGCCGGATCGGACACAACCCCAAGCCCGGCCAATTCCGTTTGCAGCCAGCCCCGCCATGTGGCGTTTTCCGCGCGACAATGCGCGGTATAGCCGGTGTCCAGCACCGCCGCCTCAGCCGCCGCCAGCCCCGCTGCCGACACGTTGAACGGCCCGCGAATGCGGTTCAGAACGTCAATCACCGCCTTTGGCCCATAGCCCCAGCCGACCCGCAGGCTGCCAAGCCCGTAAATCTTGGAAAAGGTCCGCGTCATGATCACGTTGCCGCGGCTTTCCACCAGCGTTTTGCCGCCGTCATAGCCTTCGACAAATTCCGCATAGGCACCGTCAAGCACCAACAGCGCCTTTGGCGGCAGGCCTTCTGCCAGACGCGCAATGTCGACATCCGGGATCATTGTGCCGGTCGGGTTCGCGGGGTTGGCCAGAAACACCAGACGGGTCCGGTCAGTACAGGCCGCAAGCAACAGATCGACATCGACCCGCCGGTCGGTTTCGCGCACCTTGACCGGCGTTGCCCCTGCGGCCATCGCCGAAATCGGGTACATCATGAACCCGTGTTCGGAATAAAGCACCTCATCCCCTGCCCCGGCATAGGCATGGCACAGCCAGGAAATCACCTCGTCTGACCCATCGCCGCATATCACATGCGCCGGATCCACGCCATGCACCCGGCCTATTGCGGCCCTGAGGCCGGCATGATCCGAGGAAGGGTAACGTTCCAGCGTCGCGCCAGCCCCCTGAAATGCGGCAATCGCCCTTGGACTGGGCCCCAAGGGGTTTTCGTTTGAGGACAGTTTATGGATCTTCGCAACCCCCGGCACGGTGCTTTCGCCACCGACATAAAGCTCAATGTCCAAAATACCGGGTTTCGGGGCGATCTGACTGGTCATCGGGCGCGCCTTGCTGGCTGGGAATGTCTGGCAGGCTGTTAGCCATATGGCTGCCAGCTTGTCAAATGCCGTGGCTTCGGCCCGGCCTGTCGGCAAGCGCCGTTCCGCCGATGAAATGGGCCGCTCAGCGCGGTGCCGGCATCGTTGCCAGCAGCAGCCAGATCAGCCCGCCGCAAATCAGCGTCAGCCAGAAAACATAGTTGGTGATGTTGTGCACCAGTCGCGCCTCGGCCCCTGTCAGGCCGGGAAACCGGCGCAAGACCTGCCGGCCCGGCCAAAGGATCAGGGCGGTCAATCGGGTCAGAACGGGCATAGGGCCTCCTTACAGGGTCAAACCGGGATGCCTGACCGGCGCGATCAAATCGCCGGACACAAGGCGCGTCAAGACAGCGGGCATCGGCCAGACCCGGGCGAGCGGCGACAGCAGGCGATTGCGGATCAGGGCCGGCATCGGATGCGCGGATTGATAGAGCGGGGTCAGAAACCGGCTGACTGTCTGGTAGAACAACAGATGCCGCCGCCGTGCCGCGTGATAGGCGGGCAAGGCACGCCCAAGGGGCAGAACCTCCAGCGCAACGGCCAGGGCATAGGCGTCCAGCAACGCCATATTCGCGCCCTGCCCAAGCTGCGGACTGGCGGTGTGGGCCGCGTCCCCGATATGGACCAGCTTGTCGCCATAGGGCCGCAGCAGGGTGCCGTGGCTGTAGCGGGCCATGGTGAATTGCCCGTGCCGGTCAAGTTGCGAAAGAAAGGGCGCAAAATCAGGCCAGAAGGCGTTCACCTGCGCCTGCCATTGCGCAAATGGCGTGTTTTTCCAGCTTTCGTACCGGTCATGGCGCAAAGACCAGAAAATCGCGGCTTTGCGGGCGTTTTCGCCGGGCAGGCGCCCGATCGGCAACACGCCGGCCATCACCGCAGCCTTCTGGTATTTCTGGCTCAGCCGGTCCGACGGCAGGGCCGACGCCTCTGGCCAGTCGACCGTGGCCCATAAGGCCCCAAACGGTAAGGACCGGTTTTGAATGGGTGAAAGCGGCCCGTTCGCCCCGGTCGCGTCAATCACCAGATCAAACGGCCCTCGCTCGGCACCGCGCGCCAGCGTGATCCAACGATTTCCATCACGCTCGGGGGCCGCCGCAACCCCCGCATCGGTGTTGACGCTTACCCCGGCGGATATCGCCGCGTCATACAGCACCGAAAACAACGCGGCGCGGTGCATGCCCAGACCGAAACCCCGGCCATAACCCACATCCAGCACCGGTCGTGTCTGCCCGTCTTCAACCCCGCAAAGCCGGTTGACACCCACACCCCACGCCTCGGCCCGTTTCAAAACGCCCAATTTGGCCAGCACTTTCTGCCCAACGGGTTGGATCACCAGACCTGACCCGATGGGGGCCGGCGCGGCAAAGCGGTCAAACGCCTGAACCTGATGCCCCTTGCGCGCCAGAAACGCCGCCGCCGTCAAACCGGCAACGCCGCAACCTGCAACCGCGATGTTCAAAGGGTGACCCATCCCGCAAATCTATGCCTTGGCCACTGCCCGCGTACAGAGCGGCGCAGAAATAATTGGACCGCTTTGCCGGATTTACCTAGAGTTCGCCCATTCGTTTGATCTTTTTTGCGGGGATGGTCGTGGAAATCCTTTTCGTTTTGCTTTTGTTGGCCTTTGGGTATTTGTTTTTCAGTTATGAAAAACTGCGCAAGCGGGTTTCTGATCTGGAAAATCGTATCGGCAAACAGGCCCGGACCCGCACCGGTGCGGCGCAGACAAGCCCTGCAAATCCCGAGAAACCCAAGCCGCAGGCCGCCAAGGCCGCCGCCGCAAGCCAAGAAAGTCTGGATTCGGACCCTCTGGCGCCCGGACAAAGGGGAAAAACGGCGGGTGAAGACACCGACCGCGCGCCACAAAAGACAAGCACAAAGCCGCGCGAATCCACCATTCCGTCGCTGTACGCCCGCATAATCGTCTGGACACAGCAAAACTGGTTCTATCTGGGCGCTGCGATTTCACTGGGGCTGGCGGGTGTTTTTATGGTGCAATATGGCATCGAAAACGGCCTTTTGTCGCCCACAACCCGCGTTATCGTTGCCCTGCTGCTTGGGGCCGCATTGATCGGGTTCGGCGAATATCTGCGACGGCTGGGCGGTGACAGCCGAGAGGACCTGTTTGCCTATCTGCCATCGACCTTTGCCGCGGGCGGGCTGGTGTCCTTGTTCGCGGCTTTCGTTTCCGCCCGCACGCTTTATGGGCTGATCGGGGCCACGCCGGCGCTGGCCGGCCTTTCCGCCGTGGCGGCATTGGCCATCCTGATCGGCTGGTTCTATGGCCCGTTGCTGGCTGCCGTTGGTATTTTGGGCGGCCTTGCGGCGCCGTTTCTGGTCAATGGTGAACCGGGAAACGCCGAGCTGATTTATTACTATTTCGCGCTGATCGCCATTGCCGCCCTTGCGGTGGATACGTTCCGGCGCTGGGCCTGGCTGTCGGCCTTTGGCTGTGGATTGGCCTTTCTTGCGGCCTTAGCGCTTTATTCCGAGGCGCCCTCCGCGCGCGACATCATCGCCTTTGCGCTGATCGTCACGGTGGCGGCGACCGTGATCCCGACCCGAAGCCTGACGCCACAGCATCAGGGGCCGATGTTGGTTGAAGTGCTCCTGCTCAAGAAGGGCCCGTTTGACTGGCGCACCCAGTTTCCGCGCCATCTGGCCGCGGCGGTTTTCAGCGTTGCGGTGCTGGTCTGTCTTCACGTCACAAGCTTGGGCGACGGCAATTTCTGGCTGGCGCTGACGGGATTGTTGCTGTTGACCCTGATGGCAACCGTCTGGATGTGCAACGCAACCGGTCTGGCCGAGATCGCCTTGTTGCCTCTGGCTGGCTTGGCTGCTGTGCTGGTCCTGGAAAGCCGGAACAACGGTCAGGTCTGGCGCAGCTGGCAGGATTCAGCCGTCCGCCTGCCCGAAGTTGCGGCCCCATGGACCGTCACCGGATTTTCGGCGATGGCGGTGGCGGTGACGCTTATTCTGGCCTGGCGCTCGGCCCGCCGGACCGAATATCCGATTGTCTGGGCACTGGTTGCCGTCAGTTTCACACCCGTGATCCTGGCCATTCTTGAACTGTTCTGGAACCCGACCGGTGTTTTGGGTGCCACTGTCTGGGCCTGGCACGCCATTGGTGCCGCCGGCGTGATGGTGGTTCTGGCGGAACGTTTTGCCAAGGCCGACGGGGCCGACAGACAACGCACCGCCTTATTCACGCTATCCGCCATGACGCTGATGGCGCTGGCCCTGATACTGATGCTGTCAGAAGCGGCGCTGACCCTTTCGCTGGCGGCGATGGTGTTGGCGGCAGTCCTGTTGGACCGAAAATTCAACATGGCCTATCTGGGCATCTTCGTGATCGCCGGTCTGAGTGTGGTCGGCTGGCGGCTGGTGATTGATCCGGGCGTCATATGGGCCGATCGCGCGTCCTTCCCGCAGTTTTTCGCGGCTTACGGCGGAACCGTGGGGCTGTTGGTGGCCAGTTGGGCCGTGATACGGCGTGACCGCATCAAGACCTTTGCCGTGCTTGACGGCGCGATGTGGACCATCAGCGCCACCTTTGCCAGTTTGCTGATCTATCGTCTGATTGACGCTTATGCGCCCCTTCATTACAAAAGTCATGCCGCATTCGGCCTCTACGCGCTGGTCTGGCTGATGTCCGCTGCCAACCAGTTGTGGCGCTTGCGCACCCCGGGTATCCGACGCTGGATCAGGATCACGCTGGCAACAGTTTACGGACTGTTCGGTCTGCTGTTGTTGGTCCTCGTTGCGACTATCCTCAATCCTTTGCTTGAGCTGGCGGAACCCGCTTTCGGCCCCTATGTGCTGGACTCCCTTTTCGTGGCCTATACGTTGCCCGGCCTGCTGTTTCTGGCCGTGGCGATCCGGTTTGATCATCTGCACAGGTGGTTGCGCTATGCTTTTGCAGGGATCGGCGGCCTGCTGATTGCCCTATATGTCGGTCTTGAAATCCGCCGGTTCTGGCGCGGTGATAACCTGACAGTTGCGGGCACAACCGATGCTGAGCTTTACAGCTACACCGTGGCGATGTTGCTGGTCGCAACAGCAGTGCTGTTCTATGCCTTCTGGACCCATTCGAAATGGCTGCGCAAGCTGGCGCTGATCGGGATCGGCCTGACAGTCGCCAAGGTGTTCCTGATCGACATTTCCGGTCTGACCGGGCTTACGCGGGTGTTCTCATTTCTGGTGTTGGGTCTGACCCTGGCCGGGCTGGCCTGGCTTGACCGCTGGTTCGGCGCGCGCGATGCCGGCGCACAAAACCCGCACCAAGGCCCCGGCAACAGCCCCGCCGGACCACAGGACGGATGAACGCGATCACTGCGCGCACTGCGCCTGCGGCGTTGCCACCCCTACTGGATGCCGTTTGCCACCTGCAACGCCCGGACATAAGCGACAATATTTCCAACGTCGCCATCCGTCAGCCCGTCGACCGGCGCCATGTCGCCAAACGGCCAGTGGTGGCTGCGCACACCATTGCGGACCGCCATCAGGAACGCCGCGTCGCCATGGTGGCCGGGTTCATAAATCCGATGGATCAAGGGCGGGCCGTTGCCGTTCCTGCCCGCGGCATTTTCCCCGTGACACACCGCGCATTTCACCGCAAAAGCCTTTTCCCCGATCTGCGCCTTGCCCGACAACTGGGGCACAATCACTGACACCAGCGGCGCGCCCGCTGTGGCCTCAGATGCCTGTGACACGGCATTTTCGGGTTGCGAATTCATCAGATAAACCCCCGCAAGCCCGGCAACAACAACCGCGCCCAAAAGCAAAAATTTCGGTTTCATCAGGGTCCTTTCCAAGGCAATTTCCCAACAACTGGCACCGATTCCCCCGCATCGTCAACACGAAGTCACCCTTCTGCGGTTTTTCGTCTCAAACTATAGACGCCGCACAGCGGGCACATTATAAGCCTGCGCATGGAACGCATATTCGGCATTATCATTCGAATTAGCCACCCGGCGCTCGCAAGCTGAGTTGCCGGGACAAGGCGTATGGACACCCGCGCCGATCCTTCCCTTTTCGATTTGACCATACGGAGCCGCAATCATGTGCGCCGATACCCCTGACTACAAAGACACCCTGACCCTGCCGAAAACCGAATTCCCGATGCGGGCCGGACTGCCCACGCGCGAGCCTGAATGGCTGGCGCGCTGGGAACAGATCGGCGTTTACGACCGCCTGCGCGAAAAGACCGGGCGCGAAAGTTTCGTTCTGCATGACGGCCCGCCCTATGCGAACGGCAACCTGCATATCGGCCATGCCCTGAACAAGGTCCTGAAGGACATGGTGGTGCGGTCCCAGCAAATGATGGGCAAAGACAGCCGCTATGTCCCCGGCTGGGATTGCCACGGCCTGCCGATCGAATGGAAGATCGAGGAAAAATACCGCGAGCGCGGCCTGAACAAGGACGACGTGCCGGTGGTGGATTTCCGGCAGGAATGCCGCAAATTCGCCGAGGGCTGGGTCGATATCCAGCGCGAGGAATTCAAACGTCTGGGCATCACCGGCAACTGGGCCGATCCTTACAAGACGATGGATTTCCACGCCGAACGGGTGATCGCCGAGGAATTCATGAAATTCCTGATGAACGGCACGCTGTATCAGGGCAGTAAGCCGGTGATGTGGTCGCCGATCGAGGAAACCGCGCTGGCCGAGGCCGAGGTCGAATACCACGACAAGGAAAGCCCGACGGTTTGGGTGAAGTTCAGGGTTCTGGACGGCGGCGGACATCTTGAGAACGCACAGGTTGTGATCTGGACAACGACGCCATGGACGATCCCGTCCAACAAGGCGGTGGTTTTCCGGGACGACATTTCTTACGGCGTTTATGAAGTCACCGGTCGGCCGGAACAATGCTGGCTGAACATCGGTGATCGCTATGTTCTGGCCGACAAGCTGGCCGGTCAGGTGCTGCAAAAGGCACGGCTTGAGGCTGATATGTTCCGCCGTCTTGGCGATGCGCCCACCGCCGAATTGGCCGGGCTGTCGCTGGCGCACCCGCTTGCCAATACCGAAGGGTCCAACGGCGAATGGGACGATCTCCGGGATTTCCGTCATGCCGAATTTGTCACCGACGAGGAAGGCACCGGCTTTGTCCATTGCGCCCCGTCGCACGGGATGGAGGAATACGAGCTTTACCGCGACCTGAACATGCTGGAACAGGTCATCACCTATAACGTGATGGATGATGGCAGTTTCCGCGCCGATCTGCCGTTCTTTGGCGGCAAGCGCATCCTCGCCGCCAAAGCCAAAAAAGGCGATTGGGAGGGCGATGCCAACGACGCGGTGATCGCCAAACTGATCGAGGTCGGCGGCCTTCTGGCACGCGGCAAGATCAAGCACAGCTATCCGCATTCCTGGCGCTCCAAAGCGCCGGTGATCTATCGCAACACGCCGCAATGGTTTGCCGCGATTGACCGCGCCGTCGGTGACGGGCAGGACATGCATGGCACGACGATCCGCCAACGCGCCCTGACCTCGATCGACGATCTGGTCACTTGGACCCCGAAAACCGGGCGCAACCGGCTGCATTCGATGATCGAGGCGCGGCCC
>JAURMY010000304.1 GCA_030830465.1 Alphaproteobacteria bacterium | reverse complement strand
CCGGCGGCGTTCATCGCCGCGACCGCTTCCGGGTTCTTTTCCATCGCGGTTGCCACGCCGAATACGGTGACAGGCAAAGCGCGTTCGGTGAACATCCGGTGCAGGCGCCAGAAACCGGCGCGGCTGCCGTATTCGTAAATTGATTCCATATTCGGGTGGCGCTGGCCTTCCCATGGCGCGGCACCGACGATTTCCGACAGGAACGCCTCTGATGCCGTGTCGCCGTGCAGAATGTTGTTTTCGCCGCCTTCCTCATAGTTGATGACGAAATTGACCGCGATCCGCGCGCCTTCGGGCCAGTCCGCTTTGGGCGGGTTCGCGCCATAGCCGACCATGTCGCGGGGATAAGTGCTCATGCGCGGGCCTCCGCCAAGGCCTCGGGAAAGGCCGCCTCGAACAAATCAAGATCCTCTTTGCGGCCCGCAGACAGGCGGATGCAGCGATCCTGCGGCGCTACAAACGGCATGCGGACGAAAATCCCGCGTTTGATCAGTGCTGCCAGAACCTTTTTGGCAAATGCCCCGTCCCGGCCGCAATCAATCGCCACGAAATTGGTGGCCGATTGCAGCGCCGTCAGGCCGTTTGCCTTGGCGATGGCATAGATCCGTTTGCGCGCTTCGGCCACGTTTCCGACGGTCTGTTCCAGGTATTTCTGATCGGCCAGCGCCTCTAACGCGCCGGCCTGTGCCATTCGGTTCATGCCAAAATGATTGCGCACCTTGTTAAAGGCCGAAATCAGTTCAACCGCGCCGATCCCGTATCCGACCCGCGCGCCGGCCATCCCGTAGGCCTTTGAAAAGGTGCGAAACCGGATGACTTTTTCATCGCTGACATCCAGCGGCGGCGCGGTATCGTCGGGGGCAAATTCCAGATAGGCCTCATCCAGCACCAGAAGGCTGCCCTCGGGCACGGCATTGATCACCGCCTGAATCACCGTCGCGTTGTGGCGCGTGCCCATGGGATTGTCGGGATTGGCCAGATAGATCAGCTTGGCCCCGACCTCGGTTGCCTTTTCAATCAGCGCGACCGGATCCTCAAAATCACCTTTGAAGGGTACGGTCACCAGTTCTCCGCCATAGCCGGCGACATGGAAATTGAAGGTCGGGTAAGCGCCCAGCGAGGTCACAACCTTATCGCCGGGTTCAACCAGCATCCGCACCAGATAGCCCAGCAAGCCGTCAATACCCTCGCCCACGATAATCGTGTCGGCGGGAATGTCATAATGCGCGGCCAGCGCCTGTTTCAGATCGTGGTTTTCCGGGTCGCCATATTGCCAGATATCGGCGGCACCCCGTTTCATTGCAGCGATGGCGCGCGGCGAGGGTCCGAACACGTTTTCATTGGCGCCAAGGCGGGCCTTGAACGGCTCGCCCCGCGCGCGCTCCTGCGTTTCGGGGCCGACAAAGGGCACCGTGGCGGGCAATGAGGCGACAAGCGGGGTGAATCTGGTATGAGTCATAGCGTAGACAAAACCGCATTTTCCAGGGGTCGGCAAGTGGCGGACAGCCCGCCGCAAAAGAATATTAACGCAGTGTCCCGCTTGCCCCGGCCCGTCAAAAGGGCGCAGTCTGTCCCCTCTGGCCTTCGGGCATTCACCCCGGGGATATTTTTGCCCGAGAAAGCCGACGAAAGCGAATTGCGTCTTACTTGGAGCAAGCTGCATCACCTAACGCGTTGAAATCTTTGATTTCAGGCAGGGTTTGATGGTTCAAGTTTAACGCATTTCGCTTCAGCCGAGGGCAGCGATCCGGTCATAGGCCGCCTTAAGCGCAACGGTTTCCTCGTCTATCACGGCCAGACGGTCGCGTTGCGTTTGCACCACGTCTTCCGGTGCGTTTGCGAGGAATTTTTCGTTGGACAGTTTGGCCGACAGGCCCGCCGCCTCTTTGCCGAGCTTGTCGAGCGTTTTTTGCAGGCGGGATTTTTCCGCGTCGATGTCGATGATCCCGGCCAGAGGCAGGCAGAATGTGCCGCCCTCGACCGCCAGTGTGACGGCGCCCTTCGGGGCGGTTGCGGCGGAGGTCAGGGTTTCGATCCGCGCCAGACGCTGAACCATCGGCAGATTGCCGTCCAGAGCGACCTGTCCGGCGCGGTCCAGATCCAGCTGGATCATCGGCACCTTGGCCCCGGCGGGCACATGCATGGACTGGCGCACCGAGCGGACCTGTTCGATCAGCCCGATCACCCAGTTCATTTCCCGGTCTGCCGCCGGATCCACGTAATCGGCCATCGTGTAGGTCGGCCAGTCGGCATGAACCAGAAGGCTGTCGCGCGGGGCGATGTCCCCCCACAACTGTTCCGTGATGAAGGGCATGATCGGGTGCAGCAGGATCAGGCACTGGTCAATCGCCCAGGCCATGGTGGCGCGGGTTTCGGCCTTGGCCGCCTCATCCTCGCCCTGAAACAGGGGTTTGGCCAGTTCCACATACCAGTCGCAAACCTTGCCCCAGACATGGGTGTAAAGCGCCGTTGCCGCATCGTTGAACCGGAACTGGTTCAGCGCGTCGTCCACCGCTTCGCGGGTGCGGGCGGTTTCGCCGATGATCCATTTGTTGACGGTTTGGGTTGCCGATTTCGGGTCAAACCCCGGCACCGGGGCGCATTCGTTCATTTCCGCAAAGCGCGCCGCATTCCACAGCTTGGTGCCGAAATTCCGGTATCCGGCGATCCGGCTGGTCGACAGTTTCAGATCGCGCCCCATGGCCGCCATG
>JAURMY010000303.1 GCA_030830465.1 Alphaproteobacteria bacterium | reverse complement strand
CTGGGCCTGAATTTCGCCGGCCCCTTCAAAGATGTTCAGGATGCGGGCGTCACACAGCACCCGGCTGATCGGATATTCCAGCGCAAAGCCGTTGCCGCCATGGATTTGCAGGCCGTTATCGGCCGCGGCCCAGGCCACACGCGCGCCCAGCAATTTGGCCATGCCAGCCTCCAGATCGCAGCGGCGGCCCTCGTCTTTTTCCCGCGCCGAATGATAGGTCAACTGCCGCGCCACCATGATTTCAACCGCCATCATCGCCAGTTTTGACGAGACGCGCGGGAAATGGATGATGCTTTGGCCGAATTGTTTGCGGTCTTGCGCGTATTTCAGGGCTAGTTCCATGGCGCATTGGGCGACACCGATCGCCCGCGCGGCAGTCTGGATGCGCGCGCTCTCAAAGGTCTGCATCAGTTGCTTGAAGCCCTGACCTTCCACGCCGCCCAACAGGTTTTCCGCCTTGACCTTGAAACCGTCAAAACCCAGTTCGTATTCCTTCATGCCGCGATAGCCCAGGACCTCGATCTCGCCGCCGGTCATGCCTTCGGTCGGAAAAGGATTGGCATCGTCGCCTGGATTCTTTTCGGCCAGAAACATCGACAGACCGGCGTAGTTATCGGTTGCGGGATCGGTGCGGGCCAGCAGGGTCATCACATGGGTGCGCGCGGCATGGGTGATCCAGGTCTTGTTGCCGGTGACGATGTAGTCATCGCCCTCGCGGACCGCGCGGGTCCGCAAAGACCCAAGATCAGAGCCGGTATTGGGTTCGGTGAACACCGCTGTCGGCAGTTTTTCCGCGGAAGCGATCATCGGCAGCCATTTTTGTTTCTGCGCCTCGGTGCCGCCGCACAGGATCAGTTCGGCGGCGATTTCGCTGCGGGTGCCAAGGCTGCCTACGCCGATATAGCCGCGCGACAATTCCTCAGAGACCACGCACATCGCGGCCTTGGGAAAGCCAAATCCGCCGTATTCCTCGGGGATAGTCAGGCCGAACACACCCAGTTCTGCCATTTCCTCGATGATCGACATTGGAATAAAATCGTCCTTCAGGTGCCATTCATGGGCAAAGGGAACGACCTTGTCATCGGCAAAGCGGCGGAACTGGTTGCGCACCATTTCCAGGTCTTCGTCAAGCCCGGTCGCCCCGAATGAGGCAACACCGGCCCGTTCCTGCATCAGAACGCAAAGCCGGGCGCGCGCCGCTTCGGTGTTGCCAAGGCCTGTCAGGGCGGACACGGCCGGATCGGCAAGCAGGCTTTGGGCGTCCTGCCCCAGACCGAGGTCTTGCAGGCGGGCGATCTCGCCCTGGCTCATCGGGATGCCGCCGATGATTTGCGACAGATACTCTGCAAAGGCGATTTGCAGGATCAGTTGCTCGATTTCACCGAAGGCGCCCCTGGCGTCCAGATCGCTTGCCCAACGATGCATTTGCCGCAGCGCCTGGGCATAGGTGGCCAGCCAGGACAGGCTGTGTGCGGCGAACTGATGCGCCTCAACCGCCTTTGACGAGACTTTGCCATCCAACAGCACCATTTCCCGCAACGAGGCGGTTGCCCTGGCCACAAGGTGATCGACCGGCGGCAGCGACCGGCCACACTGTTCCAACAGCGAATCCAGTATGGCCGGGGCTTGAAGTTTGGTCATTTATCTGTCCTGTCTGCAATCGAAACGGTTTGGCCAAGGGCTTAGCGAATGCTGCATCGCAGCGCAACAAAAATACCGAAACAAAGGGCAGGGCGAACGAATGTGACGGTTCGAATTTCAAGATACGGCATAAAACCGTGACCGGAATGCTGGCGGACATGTCCGTTGTCATGCTGCTGGCCACGCTTTTGGTGGTCAGTGTCGCAGGATTTGTCAAAGGCGCGGTCGGATTTGCCATGCCGATGATCATGGTGTCCGGGCTGGGCAGTTTCCTGCCGGCCGAGGTGGCGATTGCCGGGCTGATTCTGCCGACCGTGGCCACCAATATCACCCAGACTTTCCGCAACGGGATGGGTCATGCCTGGGCGTCGTTCCTGAAATACTGGCGTTACAATATCGTGCTGTTCGTGGCGATTCTGGCTTCGGCGCAGTTGGTTCGGCTGATGCCGCCGGCCCTGTTGTTTTTGCTTTTGGGCGGCATGATCGTCGTTTTCGCCGGATTGCAGCTGGCCGGATGGCGCCCGAGGATTCGGAAAGGTTTTGAACGGATTACCGAAACCACCGTGGCGTTGGTGGCGGGGTTTTTCGGCGGGTTGACGGGCGTGTGGGGGCCGCCGACCATCCTTTACCTGACCGCCCTTGAGGTGCCGAAACAGGAAAGCGTGCGCATTCAGGGCACGATGTATCTGATGGGCTCGGTTTTGCTGCTGGGGGCGCATTTGCGGTCAGGCGTGTTGAACCCGCAAACGATTCCTTTGTCCCTGATGCTGGTGCTGCCGGCGCTGATCGGACAGGTGGCGGGCATGCGCGCACAGGACCGCATGGATCAGGCCGTGTTTCGCCGGGCGACGCTGGGGGTTCTGGTGATTGCGGGGATCAATCTGTTGCGGCGCGGATTGCTGGCATAGGGCGCGGTCAGGCCGAGTTTTCCTCAATATAATACCGCAATTCGGCAACCTCGCGGCGGGCATCGCCCAATCCGTCCATGGCGGCCTGAAGTTCTGCTTCGGCCTGGCCCAATTGCCCGACCAGTTCGGCCTCGCGCTGCAGCATATAGGCGATGGCCTCGTCGCGGGTTTCTTCGGCGTCATGCAGGGCGCTGGCCAATGTGTCAATCTCGGCGACATTGCTGGTGTTGACTCGGTTGAACTTGTGAAACAGCCAATGCGCCGCCCAGCCCAACAGGAAGGTGGCGAAAAGAATCACCGCCATCAGCAATATGATTTCAGTCCTGTCCATCTGTGATCTCCGTTGCGCCGCCGGCCGGGTCTTCTTCCATCGGCTGGCTCAGACCATTTTCATCTTGTGTATCCTGCTCGTCGCCGGATTGCAGCCCCGAAGCGGACGAGGCTTCTTGGGTGGCGTCATCCGGGCCGATCAGCCGGAATTCGATCCTGCGGTTGGCGGTCCGGCCGTCCTCGGTGCCGTTATCGGCGATGGGCTGGCTTTCGCCATAACCCTTCGCCGTCAGAAATGTTGTCAGAACTTCGTGGCTGAGTAGGGAGTCAAGCACCGCTTCGGCGCGCGCCTGACTGAGGGTCAGGTTCATGTTCTCGCGGCCCTGGCTGTCGGTATGGCCGCCGATTTCCATGGGGACTTCGGTGCAATCCGTCATGGCATCCGCGATTTGTTGCACGACCTCCAAAGCCTCGCCCTCGATCTTGGTCGAAGAGGGTGCAAAGCTGATCTGCTTTTTCTTCAGAATGTCGTTGATGCGGTCCACACATTCCTGGGGCGTGGGCAGGTTGGCCTTTTTGTTCAGGGTTTCGTCGTAGTTGACGAAAATCTCGTACCGCGACGTTTCGCCCAACTTGTCGGATAGGATCTGGGTGACCTCTGTTTTCGCCTCCGGGCGGTCCGTTGTGCCGCGCAGCACCAGCGTGTCTTTTTTCACCGAAAGCGAGCCGTGATGCAGTTTTGCCAATGCCTCAAGTCCCGCCAGAACCCGCAGGGGCCAGCCGTCGGGCAAGTTCGGGTCAACACGGGTGGTGTCATGCACGTTTTCGCTGCCGAACTGGGCGCGGGCAAAATTCAAAACGCTTTCTGAAATCCGTTCATCGCGCATCCGGCCGCGCATCTGGACCAGGCCTTCGGGGCCTTTGGTGACGGAATATTCCAGTTCCTCGGGCTTGGCCGCGGAACCTTCCAACAGCGGTTTCGGTGTCAGCACGGCATGCACCGAGAACACATCGGGCAGGGTCTGTTCAAGATCGTGGATGATCCGGTCAAAATCGTCCTGCTTGACCGTGTCCGGGGCCACAAGGGTGACATCCGCATCCGAGAAGGTCAGGCTGCCACCGCCCAGTTGCTGGACGGCGTTGATTGCCAGAACCACGGCATCGGCCCAGCGGGGCGAGGGCACGCCAAGGCCGATGGTGCAATCCGCGTCGCTCTCAAGACCGATTTTTGTCGCGGCGGCCAGAATACGGGTCTTGGATGCCGCGGTTTCCGCCGAACAACTGTCAAACCGCACGCCGTTTTCATCCTTGATCAGCCGCAGGCTGAACGGTGTGATCACCGGTCTGGGTGCTGAAATGTGCAGGATCAGGTGGAGGGATTTAGGTTTTTGCGCCTCCAGCTCGCCTTCGATTCTGGCCTTTTCTTCCTGACTGTCGGTGATCGCGGTGATCGTCACCTGATCGGCCGTGACCGAGATTTTTGAACGCGGCAGGGTGCGCAGGCTGCTGAGGGCAAAACCCACCGCGTTGTCCCAACCCTCGGGCGGCGTGAAGTCGGCGGTTTCCAGCATGTCGGTCACGGTGGTTCCGTTGGCAACATCGGCGATGGATTTCAGCACAGTCTCGCGGTCGGTGATGTCAGGTATGAGCCCGATCAGCGAAATACCGTCGCCATTGCGCAGCAGTTCCAGCGAGAATTTCGGCGGATGCAGATCGTCCGGGTCCACAACGGCAATCGTGTCTTCGATACGGTCGGCATTCACGGCTTTTTTCAGCGCGATCAGCGCCTTGAAACGGGCGCCTTCGGTCGGCGCCGCGCCGGAGACATGCACGATCAACCCATCGGGTCGGACCGATACCCAGTCAAATCCCTCTTCGTTCAAAACCAGCATCACCTGACGCATGGTTCTGGTTTCCACGAAGTTCGCCATCAGGCTGGCCACCAGATAACTGGCCCCCATGGCCAAAGCCAGGGCAAGTGCGCCAAAAAAGAGGGCAAGTCGCTGCATATGGGTCGAAGGCTCCGCTGCCGGTTGGGTCTGTTCTATCGGCTGGGTTGGGTGGCTACAATCACAGTATCAGGGCACCGGCGAAAAACAGCACAGGGATCAGCCCGGCATCGCGGTTGGCGCGAAACAGTTTCAGGCAATTTTCCGGATTGTCGATATCAAGCGAACGAAGCTGCCAGACAAGATGCCAGCCAAAGGCCCAACAGCCGGTCAGCGCCACAGTCAGGGCGACGGCGCTGGCGTTGTCCACCAGTGCAAGAATCGTTGCGGCGGCCATCAGCAAGACGGTGGCGATCAGAAACCAGCGCAGCCACAAATAGGTGTGATCGGCAAACAGGCGAGCGGTGGACCGAACCCCGATCAGTGCATCATCCTCTTTGTCCTGATGCGCATAGATCGTGTCGTAAAACAGTGTCCAGAAAATCCCCGCCAGATAAAGCAGGACCGGCGGCCAGCCCAAGGTTCCGGTATGGGCCGCCCAGGCCAGCAGCGCGCCCCAGTTGAAGGCCAGGCCCAGAAACACCTGCGGCCACCAGGTAAAGCGTTTGGCAAAGGGATAAATCACCACGGGCAACAGGGCCAATATGCCCAGAAATATCGCGGCGCGGTTCAGGGTCAGCAAAACCGCAAAGGCGATCAGGGCCTGTGCGACCATCCAAACCGCAGCACCGCGCAGCGTCGCCTGACCCGAGGGCAGGGGCCGCGATTTGGTGCGTGCGACCTGGGCGTCAAAGTCGCGGTCGCTGATATCGTTCCAGGTGCAGCCGGCACCGCGCATCAGAAACGCGCCAATGCCGCAGGCCAGAAAAATCCAAAGATCGGCCCAACCGGCGCCTTTCGGATCGCCCGCCGCCGCCAGCAGCAGACCCCACCAACATGGCAACAGCAACAGCCATGTGCCCGCCGGTCGATCCGCCCGTGACAGGCGCAGGTAGGGACGGGTCCGGCCGGGGGCAAAGCGGTCAACCCAGTTCAGTTTTGTCGCGTCGGCAACGCGTCCGCTGTCCGGCAGGTCTGGATTTTGGGTCTGCTCGGACATAAACAGGGCCTATGACAGGTGAACGGGCGAAAATCAGGCTCTTTGTAGACGCTCCCTTGGGGGCGGCGCAATCCGTTGCGGTCAATCGCGATCAGGCGAATTACCTGTTCAACGTTATGCGGCTGGAGAACGGCGCACAGGTGGCCCTGTTCAACAGCCGCGACGGTGAATGGACCGCCGAAGTGATCCAAAGCAACAAGCGCGGCGGTATCCTGACCTGTGTCGCGCAAACCCTGCCGTTGCAGCTTCCGCCCGATCTGTGGCTGATGTTCGCGCCGATCAAAAAGGCCCGCACGGATTTCATCGTGGAAAAAGCGGCGGAGCTTGGCGCGGCGCGGATCATGCCGGTGCAGACCCGGTTCACCAATGCCGACCGGATTCGTCAGGACCGGCTGCAAGCCCATGCGATCGAGGCCGCCGAACAATGCGGCGGGACCTTTGTGCCCGAGGTCGCTGATCTGGCCCGGCTGGAGGATGTTCTGGACACCTGGCCGTCTGACCGGCACCTGATGTTTTGCGACGAAACCCTGTCGGGCAAGCCGTTTGAATGGACAAGTCAGGCGGCCAAAGGCGCGCCCTGGGCCATATTGATCGGCCCCGAAGGCGGTTTTGCCCCCGAGGAAAAGGCCCGCTTGCAGCGCCTGCCGAATATCATGCCGGTCAGCCTTGGGCCGCGAATTTTGCGCGCCGATACGGCTGCTGTGGCGGCGATGACCCTGTGGCAGGCCGGGCGGGGCGACTGGCAATGAGGCTGCTGCGCCCTGACGTCACCGGCTGGTTGACCCGCTGGGCGGAAAGCCTGTCGGCCGGCGGTTTGGTCCTGCTTGGCGGGCTTGCGATCTGGCGCGGATATCTGCGGTTTAACCAGGTTCTGGAACTGGTCGGACTGGTTTTCGTGCTTCTGGGCCTTGCCGTCTTCTGGGCCAGTTATCAACGCACCCGATTTGCCCGCGGCCAGCAGGGGCCGGGACTGGTTGCGGTGGATGAGGCGCAAATATCCTATATGACCCCAACCGGCGGAGATTCGGTGGCGCTGGCGGCCCTGACACGCCTGGAATTGCGCCACAGCCCCAGCGATGGACGGGTCTGGGTGTTGAAACAGTCCGAGGGGCCCAGCCTTTATATTCCGGTTTCCGCCGCAGGTGCGGACGGGTTGTTTGACGCCTTTTCCGCCTTGCCCGGAATTGACACCGCCCGGCTGGTGGCGGCGGTCAATGCCCAAAGCGATCAAAGGGACGTGATCTGGCGTCGCCCGGACCGATTTCGCGCCTTGACTTGACGCTTTTTACCTGAGCCATTAGGCGGGCGATAACGTTCATTTTCGGAGCCTTCAGCCCTATGTCCATTCCTCAGTCCGGCGGCGGCCCGATCGAACATCATGACCAGTTGGCGGCCTATATGGCCTCTGGGTGCAAGCCCAAGGACGACTGGCGGATCGGTACCGAACACGAAAAATTCGGCTATATCAAAGCAACACATATGCCGTTGCCTTATGACGGGCCCTGTTCGATCAAGGCGATGCTGGAAGGTCTGCGCGACCGTTACGGCTGGGCCGAAGTCACCGAGGGCGGCAAGATCATCGGTCTGGTCAAGGACGGTGCCAATGTCTCGCTGGAACCGGGGGGACAGTTTGAACTGTCCGGCGCACCGCTGGAAACCATCCATCAGACCTGCGACGAGGTGAACCATCACCTGCGCGAGGTGAAGGAGATCGCCGAGGAAATCGGCGCCGGTTTCATCGGCCTTGGTGCGGCGCCGGAATGGTCGCATGCGGAAATGCCGCTGATGCCCAAGGGCCGTTACAAACTGATGAACGGTTATATGGAAAAGGTCGGCACCCACG
>JAURMY010000302.1 GCA_030830465.1 Alphaproteobacteria bacterium | reverse complement strand
GTGCGTTCCTCGATGAATTTCACCATATCGTTCAACTGTCGGGCAACATAGGCGCTGGTTTCCTGCCATTCCTGGCCGCGCAGATAACCGGCATCGGGTTTGGCCCCCCAGATCCACGGCAGCGACACGTTGAAGATCGGGATCTTCTTGCCGAAAATGCGGCTGGTCATCTCATCCCACTGTTGCCCGGTCGAGCAATAGGCATAGGCCGAAATGATCATGTCGGGCGGCGGCAGTTTCGAGGCCAGATCATTGTCGTCGGGCGCGCGGGTCACACCGATATCGCTGTCGTTGCGGGTGCGCTGGTTGCTGACCGCACAGCCCAGATGGGTGCGGGCATAGGAACACAGTTCCTGCATGTAACCCCGTTCTTCGGCGGCGCGTTGGGCCGGACCTTCCTGATGCCGCGCGGCCAGCATGGCGGAATATGCTTCGCCATGCACCCAGCAGATATCGGCGGCCTCTAGGAACGGGTTGATCGCGGACCCTTCATACCAGCAGATCAGCTTGCCCTCGGCCTTGGCCCGCCAGACCATATCCCAGTATTCATTCACCAGCCTGCCCGCGATGCGGGTCGATTTCAGCTTGTTGGCGCGACGGTCCGGAGTGACATTGATGTTCATGGTCAGATTTCCTTACGCGGCTTCGCGGCGTTTGACGATTTCGATAAAGGTCTCGACCCGGGTTTTCAGGCTTTCGATCGCCATGCTTTCATGCTCGGTTTCGATCAACAGATGCGGCACGCCCTTTTTCTCGAAGGCTTCCTTGACCTCGGGGTAATAATACATGTGCGGCTCGCAGAACTTGGCCATCAGCACGATCATGCCCTCGGCCCGTTCCTGCGCCATCGCGTCCAGCAGGAAGGCATCCCAATCGACATTGTTCTGCACCCGGGTCGGGCAGGGCACGCCGGTGTTGCGGTCCAGATACCATTTCGCCAGCGCTTTGACCGGATCGCCGGTTTCCGGCACGTCGGTCGAGATATAGCGAAAGCCGTGATACAGATCGTCACCGACGATAATCGCGCCGCAATCCTCGATCATGTCCAGAACTTCGCGCTTTGGGGCCTGACAGAAATGCCCGGACAGGTGCAGGCGGACGCCGCGCTGTGACGTAACTGGACGGGCTGCGAAATGATCCACCAGTCCTGCGACCAGCGCCGTATGTTCGGCCTTGTCCATTACCATCGAGGCTTTGACGACATATTGCATCTGCACCGCGCTGACCGGGGCCTGCCCGGATTTTCGCATCTCGTAAAGCTGGCGGATCAGGGTCCGGTTGTGGTTGAACAGCTTGATCGCCGCGTGCAGCGCCGCTTCGCTGACGGGTGTGCCGATGAAATCCTCAAGCTCGGCCTTCAGGGCCTGAAAACTTTCCTCAGCCCGGCCTTGGGTCCAGGGATCGCACATGGAACTGATCAGTTGGAAAAAGATCACCCGGGTTTCGGTCAGTGACATGCGGATTGCATCCGCCGCCCCCAGCAATTGCACGCAGTGATCGCCGAACATGATCGCGTCCAGCACCTTGAATTCGCCACAGGCGGCCTGATCGACCATCGACCGCGTATAGCCGCAGTAAAACGGAAACAGCAACCCGTGGCCCATGGTGATCTGGGCGTCGGATTCCTGCAAAATCATCGGCAAAGCGCCTGAAGCATGCGCCAGTTCGCCAGGAAAATTCATCGGAAATGACCCGATCACCTTGCGCCCAGTCCGGTCTTTCCAAGCGCGGGCATAGGCCAGCGGATCGGAACAGGCTGCACCAAAAACGTCGAATATCTGGTCAGGGGTCAACGGTGCGCTCCAAATTCCGGTCAGGACTCAGCGGTCTATCCTGTAAGTAAGTTAAACTCACCAAAGGCCCAAGTCAATAAATTGTACGCTAACATTACTATCTTGTGACACAGGGTATTTAGCCTTAGCTTAAAAGGAAATACTGCGCCGTTTCCATGCCAGATGGCGGAGTAATCAGAGTGATACTAAGTCACAAGCGAAAAGGAAACGCCGATGGGGCCGCTTGCGGGTGTTCGGGTTGTCGAAATGTCGGGGATCGGCCCGGCGCCGTTTTGCGGCATGTTGCTGGCCGATATGGGGGCGCAGGTCGTGTCGGTACAGCGGATGGCGGCGGCCGATCTGGGGTTTGACGTCGAAACCCGATTTGATCTGCTTAATCGCGGCAAACAGGCGGTGGCGGTCGATCTGAAATCGCCCGAAGGCGTGGAAACCGTCAAAACCCTGATCACAGCTGCTGACCTGTTGATCGAAGGGTTTCGTCCCGGTGTGATGGAACGTTTGGGGCTGGGGCCGGACATCTGCCAAGCTCTGAACCCGAAACTGGTCTTTGGGCGGATGACCGGCTGGGGCCAGACCGGACCTTTGAAGGATCGCGCCGGGCATGACATCAACTATATCGCCATGACGGGTGCCTTGGCAGCGATTGGCGAGACAGGCGGTGCCCCGGCGGTGCCCCTGAACCTGATCGGCGATTTCGGCGGTGGCGCGATGTATCTGGCGATGGGCCTGCTTGCGGCTTTGGTCGAGGCGCGGACCTCGGGGCAGGGGCAGGTGATTGATGCGGCGATGGTCGACGGGGTTGCCAGCCTGATGACAATGCATCTGGGCTTCCGTCAGGCCGGATTCTGGAGCCTTGAACGTGGTAGTAACGCGGTGGATGGGGGATCACCCTATTACCGGACTTATGAATGCCGCGACGGCAAATACCTGGCGGTTGGCGCGGTTGAAAGGCGGTTCTATCTGGAATTCGTCACTGGTCTGGGGCTGGATCCGGCCCGTTTGCCAAAACAGAATGACCGGGCAAAATGGCCGGAACTTGCCGGCATTTTCGCGGCGGAAATCCGAAAACGCGACCGCGATGACTGGGCGGCGCGGTTTCAGGCCACCGATGCCTGTGTGTCGCCGGTTCTGGATATGGACGAAAGCCTGACCCACCCGATGGCGGTCGAGCGCAGCATGTTTCGGCACCATGACGGTGTGACCGAACCCAATCCGGCGCCGCGTTTTTCCCGCACCCCGGGCGCGATCCGTGGTCCGGTCCCGGATGCAAACGCAACCACGCATGCGGTCTTGAAGGATTGGGGTCTTGCGTCGGCCAAGATTGCGGAACTGGCAGCGGCCGGGGTTATTCCGCCCGCCTAATCCGCCTTGTCCACCTGTTTCGCCAGTTGCGCGGTGACACGCTCCAGCCGGGCCAACGCGGCCTCAAGCCCGGTATCGGCAGGCGCATGGGCGACCGACAGGCCCCGGCACATGATGTCGGTGATCCCTTCGGCGGACTCGTCCACCGAAAAGTCGCCCTCGCCGCGCAGATACGCCCAGGTCTGATGTTCAATCGCGCCAAAGATCATATCCCGCACCACCCGGCGCGGCACGTCATCGCGCAAACTGCCCTCGGTGCGGCCATCCTCAATCACCTGCATGACCCGGCTGACGATCTCGCGGTTCTGTTGATAGATCCGCAAGGACCGGTAATTCGGATCCGACCTGAGTTCCATCAGCACAAACCGCGTCAGGGCCGGTTCGCGGCGAATGATCGACATGCCCCACCAGACCGCCTGGTACATCCGGTCACGGATCGGGCCTTTGGAGCGCGAGGAATAATCCTCGGCCAGAAATTCATCGAACCAGGCTTCGGCAACCTGGATCAACAGGTCGCGCTTGGTCGGGAAATATTTGTAAATCGTACCTTCGGACACGCCGCATCTTTCGGCCACGTCCGAGGTCAAAAACTGCTCGGACCCCTTTTCGCGCAGAACAACGCGGGCGGCTTCCATGATGACCGCAATGCGCTGGTCGCGCGGCAAACGGCGGGCGGCCAATCGGGGGCGGGGTTTAGGGGCCATCGCAAAATTCCATTCGGTTTCTGACCGAGGGGTTTGGCACGAAGCCCGCGCGAAGTCCACTGTCAAGCCGCAATGCCCGCGGCCGCGCTAGTCACGCGGGCGGGCGTTTCCGCACCAGTTCGGCAACCTCGCCGGTCATCACCACATCGCCGTTCTGGTTTCTGAGGGTGATCCGGTCGCGCACGATGCCTTCCTTGGGGCGGGATTTGCTGTCGCGCAATCCGATGGTTTCCCATTCCGCCTGGACCGTATCGCCGATCTTGACCGGGCCGAGAAAACGGATATCGCTCCAACCCAGCAGGGCGATGCCGCTGGTCACCAGCCGCCCGGCCCGCACCACAAGGCCGTGGGCCAGCGACAGGTTCAGCATGCCATGCGCGATGCGCCCGCCGAATTCCGATTGCGCGGCATGGGCCTCGCTGGTGTGCAGTTCCGCCATGTCGCCGGTGACGCCGGCAAAGGTCAGGATATCGTGTTCGGTCACGGTGCGGGTCGGCGACAGGCCCTTGCGCCCGATGACCTGATCCTCAAACCAGTCGGTCGCGTCGCTCATTTGGCTTTCCCTTCGGTCAGGACGACGCTGCTGTTGAAATCTCGGGACATTTCGACCTCCAGTTTCAAAGCCTCGTCAAACGGTTTGGCAAAACCCTTATCCATCAGGGCCTTGACGGCCTGGCTGTTGCGCGCCTCAAACCCGGCGATGGCGTTCGCCAGATCCATCGCGGCCGCCATCAGGTCGGCGTCGGGGACAACCCGACTGACAAACCCCAGCGCCGCCGCCTCATCCGCGCTGACCTTGCGGGCGGTCAGGGAGATTTCCTTGGCCCGCGACAGGCCGATTGTCCGGCTTAACCTTTGCGACAGACCCCAGCCCGGCAACAGCCCGATCCGGACATGGGTATCCGCGAAATAGGCACTTTCCGCGGCCAGCAGAATGTCACAGGCCAGCGCGATTTCAAACCCGCCGGTCACTGCCAGCCCGTTGACCGCCGCGATCACCGGCTTTTTCATCGCTGTAATCGCCCCGCCCAGATCACCGCCTTCGATGTTCTCGGTCACGTTGCTGCCCGAGGCCCGCAGTTCCTTGACATCCAGCCCGGCACAAAACGCCCGCCCGGTGCCGGTCAGGATCACCACCCGCACCGAAGGGTCGGCGTCAACCTTGGCCAGCGTCTCGACCAGCGCCAGCCGCAGTTCGCGCGACAGGGCGTTCATCGCCCCGGGCCGGTTCAGGCGCAACAAGGCCACGCCTTTGGCAATCTCAACGACCAGCGTGTCGGTCATATAACGCTCCTCTGACTGGCCCCAATCGAACAGACAGCCGCCGCCAAGGTCAAGACAGCAAATTTCGCGCGATAATCAGGCGCTGGATTTCATTGGTGCCTTCGTAAATCTGGGTGATCTTGGCATCGCGCATCATCCGTTCAACCGGATGGTCGCGCAGATAACCGGCCCCGCCGAAAATCTGCACCGCTTCGGTTGTCACCCGCATCGCCATGTCGCTGGCAAAGGTTTTGACCATCGACGCCATTGTGGCCAGCCGCTTGCTGTCGCCCATTTCGCCGATCTTGCAGGTTTCATACAAAAGCGACCGCGCCGCTTCGATTTCGATGGCCATATCGGCCAGTTTGAACTGGATCGCCTGGAAATTCGAGATCGACTGGCCGAATTGCTGGCGTTCCTTGGCATAGTTCAGCGCCGCCTCGAACGCCCCCTGCGCCAGCCCGATGGCCGAGGCCGCAACTGTCGGACGGTTGAGGTTCAGCACCCCCATCGCGTTCTTGAACCCTTTGTCGAGCTCGCCGATGATGCAGCTTTCCGGGATCACCATATTGTCAAAGTAAAGATCAAGGCACTTGATGCCGCGCAGCCCCATCTTGTTGGCGGGCGCACCCCGCACAAAACCGGGCGTTTCGGTCGGCACCAGAAACGAGGTGATGCCGTCCCGGCCTTTGCCCTCAGACGTACGGGCAAACAGCAGGACATATTTCGCCAGATTCGAGTTGGTGATATAGGTTTTCTGCCCGTTCACCACGAAATTGCCTTTTCCATCGGGCCGGGCCGTGGTCTTGATGCCCGATACGTCCGAACCGGTATGGGGCTCGGTGATGGCGATCGAGGCGATGACCCGTCCATCGGCGGCTTCGGGCAAATACCGGTCGCGCTGTGCCTGTGTGCCGTAGTGCAACATCGGCAGGACGAGGGAGATCGAGCAGGACCCGACCAGATGCGAGGCCGAGAACGACACGCGGGCGATTTCCTCTTTCGCGATGCAGGCCTGGGTCATGGTGCCGCCCGGTCCGCCATAGGATTCCGGCACGTAAATCTGGATCAGCCCCATATCGCCGAACTTGGTGACCAGATCGGGCGGCACGATATCGGCCTCGTCGATTTCGGCGGCAAAAGGCGCGACTTCGTTTTCCGCAAAGCGGCGTATCGTGTCGCGGTACAGTGACAGGTCTTCGGATTCAAGGCGTGTGTTCAGCATCGGGTGTCCTTTGGATTTTGGCAGAACTTAATGGTCCGACCATTTGTCCGTCAAGAGGGAACTGATCCCAGTTTTCTTCATTGACGTAAATGGTCTTACCAAACTATCGTCCCCGTGATGCCGGAATATTGGAGACCGAGTTGACCGATTATGCCCACTATCAGCGCCTGAAAATCACCGTTGCAAACCGGCTGGCCACCGTCAGTCTGAACCGCCCAGAGGCGCGCAATGCGATCGACCACCGGTTCCATGTCGAGTTGAAAACCATCTGGCCGGACCTGATGGACGACCCGGATGTAAACGCCATTCTGCTGCGCGCCGAGGGAAAATATTTTTCCGTCGGCGGCAATGTCAAAGGCATGTTGGACCGTCCCGCGGGCGATGTGATGGCCGAGGGCGAGATTCTG
>JAURMY010000301.1 GCA_030830465.1 Alphaproteobacteria bacterium | reverse complement strand
GATGGCGGCCTGTGACCGCAGCCCATGGCCCGAAACTCTGGCCTAGCATGTTCCGGGCAAATATTCTGGACGATTGTCCAAATTTTGGATATGACCCAAGATATCCCGGCAAGGCTGCGGAAAAACGGTCGATAGCGACCCTTGCCTGCGGACAAGAATAATCGGAGGTGAACATGTCCTTTGACTATGTGATCGTTGGCGGCGGTTCTGCCGGATCCACATTGGCCTCCAGACTAAGCGAAGATCCTTCGGTCAAAGTCTGCCTTCTGGAGGCGGGCGGAAGCGGCACCAGCATTCTGTTGCGGGCACCATCGGCCACGGTGACCGTGCTGCCCGGATACGGAAAGCTGTTCAACTGGGCGTTTAACACTGTGCCACAACCCGGCCTTTATGGCCGCAAAGGCTATCAGCCGCGCGGCCGGGCCTTGGGTGGGTCTTCTGCGATCAATGCGATGCTTTATATCCGGGGGCAGAAACAGGACTACGATGGCTGGGCGGCAAATGGCTGTGAGGGCTGGTCGTGGCAGGACTGTCTGCCCTATTTCCGCAAATCCGAAAACAACGAACGCGGCGGCGATGACCTGCATGGCGGCAGCGGGCCTTTGCAGGTGTCAAACCAGAAAAGCCCCCGCCCGATCACCGAAGCCTTTGTCGAAGCGGCAACCCGGTTACAGCATCGCCGACGCGCGGATTTCAACACCGGCGATAACGAAGGCGTCGGGCTTTATCAGGTCACCCAGTTCCACGAACCCGCCAGAAACGGCGAGCGCTGTTCGGCGGCGGCGGGATATCTGTTGCCGGTGATGGACCGCCCGAACCTGACCGTTCTGACCAAGGCCCGCGCAACCCGCATCCTGTTTGACGGCAAGCGCGCCGTCGGTGTCGCCTATCGGCAGGACGGCGCGGACAAGACTGTTGCGGCGGCAAAAGAGGTGATCCTGTGCGGTGGCGCCTTCAACTCGCCGCATCTGTTGCAATTGTCCGGTGTCGGCCGCCCGGACGATATTCTGCGCCACGGCATCGACATGGTCCATGAACTGCCCGGCGTCGGCCAGAACCTTCAGGACCATCTGGACTTTATTCTTGGCTACAAGACCCGCGACACCGACAATTTTGGCATCGGACTTGTCGGCACCGTTCGGCTGACCGCCGCCATTCTGCAATGGTGGCGCAAGGGTACGGGGCTGATCGCTACGCCGTTTGCTGAAGGTGCCGGGTTCTTCAAAAGCGATCCCGCGCTCGACCGGCCGGACATCCAGTTGCATTTTGTCATTTCGGTGGTCGATGACCACGCCAGACGCCTGCACATGGGTTATGGTTACAGTTGCCACATCTGCGCCCTGCGCCCGCACAGCCGGGGCGAGGTGTTCCTGCAAAGCGCCGATCCGATGGCCGATCCCGGCATCGACCCGCGCTATCTTTCTGACGAACGCGACCTGAAAACGCTGATCAAAGGCGCCAAAATGGCGCGTGAGATCATGGAAACGCCCCCCTTGGCAAACTACAAAAAGCGCGAATTGTTTGGCGTCAGCGACGGCATGTCAGACGCCGAGTGGGAACATCACATCAGATCGCGCGCCGACACCATTTACCATCCTGTCGGGACTTGTAAGATGGGGGTTGACGATATGTCGGTGGTTGATCCGCACCTGCGCGTGCATGGCCTGAAGGGGCTGCGCGTGGTGGATGCCTCGATCATGCCGAATGTCATCAGCGGCAACACCAATGCGCCGACAATCATGATCGCGGAAAAAGCCGCCGACATGATCAAGGCCGGGGACGCCTTGAAATGAAATAACCGCCGCACCGCGCGGTGAAACCTTGGGAATTGAGGAGTGAACATATGCTGGGTTCAATGATGAACAGGCCGCTGCTGATCAGCGATCTTATTCGGCATGCCGCGAAATACCACGGCAAGACAGAAATCGTTTCACGCGAAACCACGGGCGAAATCAATGTCACCAACTGGGCGTCGATCGAATCCGAAGCGCGCAAACTGGCGGCAGCCCTGGGGCGGCTGGGTCTGAAACAGGGGGACAGGATCGGCACGATTGCCTGGAACAATCACCGGCATCTGAAAATCTGGTTCGCGGTCTCGGGCGGCGGCATGGTTTGTCATACGCTGAACCCCCGGCTGCACCCGGACCAGTTGGGGTTCATTGTCAATGACGCCGAGGACAAGGCGATCTTTTTTGACAAGACGTTTCTGCCGCTGATCGTCGCGACAAGATCCAGCCTGAAAACCGTCGCGCATTTCATCTATATGGGCGGCCATGATGATGAGGTCGCGGCCAAGCTGCCCGGCGTGATCTTCTTTGACGATCTTGTGGCTGAAGCGACCGATTACGACTGGCCGGAACTGGACGAAAACACCCCCTGTTCGCTGTGTTATACATCCGGCACGACAGGCAATCCGAAGGGCGTGCTTTATTTCAACCGCTCGACGATGATCCACACATTTTCGATTTCCTTGCCCGATGCGCTGAACCTGTCGGCCCGCGAAACGATCTTGCCGGTGGTGCCGATGTTTCACGCCAATGCCTGGGGGATCCCCTATGCCGCAGCGATGAACGGGGCCAAGCTGGTGATGCCGGGGCCGGGTCTTGACGGCGACAGCCTGCTGGGATTGATCGACGGCCAGAAGGTCACATTGGCGCTTGGGGTTCCGACCATCTGGCAAATGCTGCTGGCCGCGGCAGCCAAGTCCGGATCAAAAATGGCGACGCTGAAACGCAACGTGATCGGCGGTTCGGCGGCAGCCCCGTCGATGATCGCGGCCTTCCGCGATAAATACGGCTGTGAAACCATTCACGCCTGGGGCATGACCGAGACCAGCCCGCTTGGCACGGCGAACCAGATTCTGGGCAAACATCTGGACCTTGAGGCAGACACGCTTGCGCTGTTGCGCCAGGGTCAGGGACGGCCGAATTTTGGGATTGACCTGCGGATTGTTGACGATGCGGGCAAGTCTCTGGCGCATGACGGCAAGGCCGAAGGCGCGTTGCAGGTCAAGGGCCACTGGGTGATCGACACCTATTTTGGCAAGGAAGCCAGTGCCTTGACAGCAGACGGCTGGTTTGACACCGGCGATGTCGCAACCATTGACGCCGACGGCTACATGATCATTCGCGACCGCACCAAGGATATCATCAAATCCGGCGGCGAGTGGATTTCCTCGGTCGATCTGGAAGGCATTGCTGTGGCGCATCCCGGCGTTGCCATGGCCGCCGCCATTGGCGCGCGCCATCCGAAATGGGATGAACGCCCGTTGATCGTCGCCGTCCGGGCCGAGGGATCGGATGTCAGCGAAGCCGATATCCTGGCCCTGTTCAAAGGCAAGGTCGCCAGTTGGCAGATCCCCGACGCGGTGGTTTTCACCGATGCCATCCCTTTGAACGCAACAGGAAAGATGTTGAAAAACCAGTTGCGCGACAAGTTCGGCGACACCCTGATCGAGCGGGGACTGGCCAATGGCTGAAGCGGCGAAAAAACCGGTCGCCTCGGCCTTTCCCGATCTGGACAGGGCGGTCGCTGATCTGAATGCCGGCAAAAACGCCTGGGCAAAATCCGCCACGGCAGAGCGGATCCAGGTGTTGCACGAAATCAAGGATCGTCTGATGCCGGTGGCCGAGGGCTGGGCCGAAACCGCCGCACGCAAGAAACTGATCCCCGAAGGCTCCCCTCTGGTGGCCGAGGAATGGATTTCCGGCCCCTATGCGGTGATGGCGACCCTGAACAGCCTGATTGAAACCCTGTCAGGCATGGACGGAAAAACCTTTCTGAAGCCCCTGAAAACCCGGCAAACCGCGACCGGCGCCACCGCTGTGCGCGTGGTGCCCCATTCGATCTGGGAATATCTGCTGTTTTCCGGCATCAAGGCCGAAGTCTGGATGGAAAAAGGGGTAACCGCCGAAAATCTGGCCGCAAACACCGCAACCGCCTATGACATTCCCGCTGATAAACGGACGGGCAAAGTTGCGCTGGTGCTTGGGGCCGGGAATATCGCGGCCATTTCGCCGCT
>JAURMY010000300.1 GCA_030830465.1 Alphaproteobacteria bacterium | reverse complement strand
CCGCCACCGCATCGGGCCGTTCAAACGGGGCGAAGTGACCGGCATCTTCGATGATGACCAATTTTGACTGCGGTATCAGTGTCGCAATTTCTATATGCTGTGCAACCGGGCTCCATTGATCCTGGCGCCCGACCGCCACCAGAACCGGACAGGAAACTGTCGCCAAGACCGGGGCCGCATCGGGCCGGCCCAACAATGCCGCGATCTGGCGGTCATGCAGGTCCGGTGTCTTGGACAGAACCATCTGTGTCAAAGGTTCCATGACCGACGGGTCGTTCAACCGGTCAGCATGGACCATCGGACCCAGCCAGTCGTCGCACAAGGCCTGCATCCCGTGCTCGTGCGCCAAAGCCACGCGCCGCGCCCGTCCTGGCTTTTCTGCCTCGCGCGCCGGATGGGTACCTGTATCAAGCAGGGCAAGCCTTGCGATCCGGTCCGGCGCCTGTCGCCACATTTCGACTGCGACACGCGCCCCCATCGAATGGCCCGCCACGGCCAGCGGGCCGGAAAATGCCGCCAATGTATCGGCCGCCATGGCCGCAATCGTCCGCTGTGTCGAAAGATCGGCACAAACCCCCTGCCCCAGACGGTCGATCACCGGTTGCCAGGAAATCGCATCACACAGCAGGCCGGGGATCAGAACAAGGGTTTCGGCCATCCTCAGCTCTTGAAGCTGGATTCGATCTTGTCCAGCGTCTGCATCGCCGCCAACACCTGATGGACCGAGCCGTTCGGCTCGCGTTTTTCCCGGATCGCGGCGAAAAACTCGCGGTCGATCAGTTCAATCCCGTTGTTGGAAACCGTGGTGCCGGTCAGATCAATCTGCTTGTCATAGCCGTCAAACAGATCGTCATAGCGCGCAATATAGGTGCCGTTGTCGCAGATATAGCGGAAAAACGTCCCCAAAGGCCCGTTGTTATTGAACGACAGCGACAAGGTGCAAATCGGCCCCGAAGGCACTTTCATCCCGATCGTCATATCCATCGCGATGCCAAGCTCCGGGTGATGCGGGCCCTGAATACCGAAAGCCTCGGAACAGGTTTCGCCGGTCTGATACTGAAACAGATCGACCGTATGACAGGCATGATGCCACAACAGGTGATCCGTCCACGACCGTGGCTCGCCCTTGGCGTTCATGTTGCTGCGGCGAAAGAAATACGTCTGAACATCCATCTGCTGGATCCTCAGTTCACCGGCCTTGATCTTGTTGTGGATCCACTGATGGCTGGGATTATAGCGCCGCACCTGCCCGGCCATCGCCAGAACGCCGGTTTCCTTTTGCACGGCACAAATCCGCTGCGCGTCTTCCAGTGAATCCGACATCGGGATTTCGATGAACACCGGTTTCCCGGCCCGCATACAGGCAACCGCCTGATCGGCATGCATCTGGGTCGGGGTTGCCAGAATGATCGCATCCACATCCGGGCGGGCAATGCAGTCTTCCAGCGAGGTCGAGGCAAATCCGATCCCCCGCTCCGCCGCCAGGGCTTCGATTTTGGCCCTGGTCGGCCCCATCACCGCGGTGACGGTCACGCCTTCGATCTTGGCCAAGGCTTCAAGATGTTTCATTCCAAAGGCGCCATAGGCACCGGCAACACATACTCTCATCGGGAAATCCTATTTCTTGTTCTCTAAGATCAGGTGGCCCACAGCCGTATTGCTGGCGGGCACATGGTAATGGCGATGCACCTCAACGGCGTCCTCGTCCAGCGCACCGCGCATGACGTGCCACATCACCATTTCAACACCCTCAGAACCGGCCTCGCGCAGATATTCCACATGTGGAATCTGGCTGGCGGCGACCGGATCGTTCACCAGCATGTTCATGAAACGGGTGTCCCATTCCTTGTTGATCAGACCGGCGCGTTTGTACTGCAACTGATGGCTCATCCCGCCGGTGCCGAAAATCACCACGTTCAGGTCTTCGTCAAAGCTTTCAACAGCCCGGCGCACGGCCTTGCCCAGATTATAGCACCGGTTGCCGGTCGGCGCCGGGTATTGCACCACGTTGACGCAAAGCGGGATCACCAGGGCCGGCCATTCATCATCCACACCATGATCGCCATACATCACCGACAAAGGAACCGTCAGGCCGTGATCGACCTCCATCTCGTTCATGATGGTGATGTCAAATTCATCCAGAACCAGCGACTGTGCGATATGGCTGGCCAGTTTCTGGTGGTTCTTGACAACCGGCACCGGGCGCGGTCCCCAGCCTTCGTCGGCGGGCTTGAACTCGGCCGCACAGCCCAGCGCAAATGTCGGGATGCACGAGGCGTCAAACGCCGTGCAGTGGTCGTTATAGACCAGAAAAATCACATCGGCTTTTTGGGCTTTCATCCAGGCGCGCGACTTTTCAAAACCTTCAAAAACCGGCAGCCAGTAAGGCTGATCGGTGATTTTCGTGTCCATGGCCACGCCGATGGCGGGCACGTGGCTGCACGCCACCCCTGCGGAAATCCTTGCCATTATTCTTCACCCCATTCGGATTTATAGCGGTTGCCTTCAATCGACCGGCCCCCGGCCAGCATCATCGCGCGGTAGTCCTCATTGCCCATGCCGGTCATCAAGCTGGCCAGTTGCTGAAAGTTGATGCCGTCATTCGCCGCCAGTTTGGAGGTGTAATAGACATTGCCGCCCAGCGCCAAAAGACCGTTCCAGTCGCGCGTCAGCACCGCCTGCCGCTGTGCTTCGGTCATCGGGTAACGTCCCAGATAACCCGGTTCATCTGCGTTGAACGCATCCCGGTTCACTTGCAGCCGCAACGAAATGCAAAACTGATTCAGGTGATATCCCTCGCGGGAACGATCCGCGTCAAACACGTAAGTGCCCGGAATATCTTCATAATCCTTTTTCATGCTCATCTTTCCATCCTTTGATTAGGGCGCGGCGATCAGGCCCAGCGCAGCCAGAATTGCGTCCGCCCGGTGATCCAGTTCATCCGGCCCGGCGTCAAGCCCCATCTCCCCGATCACCTGATGCCAGTTTACCGTTGCCGCCGCCATGCTGCCCGGCAAACCCAGATCATTGACGGTGACCGCCACTTCGCGCATTTCAGCGGCGCGGCGAATGCCATGCTGCATCATCCGCTCAAGATTATAGGCCGCCTGGCCCCGCCCGATCCCGCCTTGCCCAGATGCGCCCAGACTGTTCAGCACCACATCCTCAACCCCGACCAAACGCGCGGCCAGCACACATTCTGCGGTCAGCGCCTCAAGCCCCTTGACCATGATCGAGCGGATCATCTTGATCGAACTGGCGCGCCCGACCGGCCCGGCCTCAATCTTTGCATCCATGCCAAACCCGGTCAAAATGTCCCGCGCCGCATCCGCATGGGGGCCGCTCAAAAGGATCGGCA
Source organism: Alphaproteobacteria bacterium (assembly GCA_030830465.1). The sequence goes on along the minus strand of JAURMY010000300.1, from coordinate 3,755 downwards.
CCCGGTGCATCTTGGGGTAAACCGGCGCCATGATCGCGGTGTCAACATAGTGGCCGCCCGCCGACTCGATCACCGCAGCACTGGCAACCTTGGTGTTCGGCGCACAGGAATTGCCGTCAAAGAAATAGGTTCCGGGCCGCAAGACCGTGGCCGCCGCCTGAGCAGCCGCATGGGCCTGATCGGCGGTGACAAGCGAAAACACGGTCCGGGGGCCCGCCAGCAGCTCCGCCAGACTTTCGCAACCGGCAACGCCGGCGGCGTTGTATTCCGCGCGTTTGGCCACGGCGGTTTCGCTGACCTCGGTCTTGCGGTCAAAAGCGGCGAAACGCAGCGCGCCATTTGCCGCAAGCCCTTTGACAATCGCACCCGACGCCTCGCCAAAACCGATAAAGGCAATCCGGTCGCTGTTTGGTGGCACTGGCGTAAAGGGGTCAGAGGTCATTTGGCGGCAAAGCCCGGCTTGGTTTTGGAACATCGGCAGCCTAACCAACCCCCCCGGAATTCCAAAATTGAATAGTCGGCAGCGCTATTCAGTTTGTGAATAGCCGGACTAATTTTGACGGGCAGACTCGCGTATGAGTTCCAAAAAGCGGTCCTGCGTGGGTGTGGGACGCCATCCGGCACGAAAGGTCAAACCGATGGGGCGTGTATTGTTCGGCAGCCGCACCGGCAGCGGCACCAGAATACCCTGCTCGATCTCAAGCCTTACCTGATGGTGGGAAATGATGGTGATATAATCCCCCTCCAGCAACAGACCGCGCACCAGCACCAGGGACGACGACACCACCTTGACCGGGGTGTTTTCAAGTTCCGGAATTTTCAAGACCGTGCTTAGATAGCTGCCTGCAGGCGTGGCTTTGGGCGGCGCGATCCACGGAAAATCGAGCGTTTCCTGCAGGCTGACACTGGCCTTGCCGGCCAAGGGATGACCGGCCCGGGCCACGATGGCCAAAGGATCGTCAAACAAGGGTTCCTGCACCACATCTTCCGCCGGGGACGGATCGCGCAACGCCCCGATCAGAAAGTCGCTTTCGCCATATCGCAACCCGCGCAGCAGTTCGGGATAAGGCCCTTCAATCGTGCGCAACTCGATGCCGTGATGATCTTTCAAAATCCGGTGCATCGCACGCGGCAGGATGCGGCTGCGGGCCAGCGGCATCGACCCGACCGTGATACGTGTGCTGTCCTGGCCCTTATAGGCCTCGATTTCAAACAGCCCCTGTTGCAGTTCCGCGGCCGCCAGATTGGCCCGGCGCGCCAAGCGCTCTGCCGCTTGTGTCAGTTCGATACCGTGGCTTGCGGTGCGGAACAGTTCAAACCCGGCCAGTCGCTCCAGATCGCGCCCGGCGCGATGGATCGACGGCTGGGATATGCCGGTATTGCGCGCCGCGATCGAGAAATTCCGCGCCTCGGCCAAAGCGATCAGCGCGCGCAATTGCGCCGCGGTCATCAGGCGGTCAAACCGGGCGAAACCCTTGCCCGATTTGCTGCCTTGCAAACGGATCGCTTCGTCCACGCCCAGGGTAAGCTCCTGCAGCATCTGCTCAACCCGCGCCAGAAACAGCGCCCCGGGTTGGGTGACGTTCATGCCGTCGATCAGCCGGTCAAACAAGGCAACCCCCAACCGCGCCTCCAGCTTGGAAATCGCCTGGGTGATGGCCGGTTGCGACAGATAAACCGCGTCGGCCGCCGCCGAAATCCCCCGGAACCGCGCCACTTCGCGAAAGGCGCGCAGATGTCTGATATTTGGAAAATCAAACGCCAAACCGGTCCCACCAGATGTCCGTGAACAGGTCTTAGTATAGCCAAAACTTATAGGTTTGAAAGGGAAATGAACTAGAGTTTCCGACCCCGTGCTTCCAATGTTGCCGCAGCACTTCACGCGCCGTCAGGTGACCGGCGCATTTGAACGACGAACAGGGAAAATCAAAAATGGCTTCGAAAAAGACCGCGCTTGTAATTTCGGCCCACTCGGCGGATTTCGTCTGGCGCGCCGGCGGCGCGATCGCCTTGCACCAGAAACGCGGCTATGACGTGACCGTTGTCTGCCTGTCCTATGGCGAGCGCGGCGAGAGCGCGAAACTGTGGAAACAGCCCGGCATGACCCTGGAAAAGGTCAAATCCGAGCGGCGGAAGGAAGCGGAAAATGCCGCCAAGGCGCTGGATGTACATGACATTCAGTTCTTTGATGTGGGCGACTATCCCCTTGATCTGGGACGGGAAACCAAGGACCGCATGGTGGATGTGATCCGCGCCGTGCAACCGAGCTGGATGATGAGCCACAGCAAATGGGACCCCTATAACACCGACCATATGTATACCACCCAGTTTGCCCTGGAAACGCGGATGATTGCCCAGGCCTGGGGCCACAATCCGGGGCAAAAAGTGCTGGGCGCGCCACAGCTATATTTGTTTGAACCGCACCAGACCGAGCAAATGGAATGGCGTCCGAACGTGTTTCTGGACATCACCGAGGTTTGGGACAAGAAATGGGCCGCGATCAATTGCATGCAGGGCCAGGAACATCTGTGGCATTTCTACCAGAATGTCGCTGAGAACCGCGCCAACCATTTCAAACGCAATTCCGGCGGCCAGTCGGGCGGACGCGACAGCAAATATGCCGAAGGGTTCCAGACGGTATTTCCGCAAACCGTGGATGAACTGGTATGACCGTTCAACCTGGCACAACGGGACTGGTGGTTCAGGATATCCGGCGCGCCGAGCCGTCGCTGATCGACGGTCTTGCGAAATGCGGGGTTGCAACGGTGCACGAAGCACAGGGGCGCAAGGGGTTGCTGGCCTCATATATGCGCCCGATCTATGCCGGGGCGCGCGTCGGCGGATCCGCCGTGACCATTCTGGCCGCCCCTTGCGACAACTGGATGCTGCATGTGGCGATCGAGCAATTGCAGCCCGGCGATATTCTGGTGCTGGGGGTGACATCGCCTTCGGATGCCGGATATTTCGGTGACCTGCTGGCCACCTCGGCCAAGGCGCGGGGCTGTCGCGGGTTGGTGATTGACGCAGGCGTTCGTGATGTGCGGGACCTGACAGAGATGGGATTTCCGGTGTGGTCCAAAGCGGTGTGCGCCCAGGGCACGATCAAAGAGAGCCTCGGTTCGGTCAACGTGCCGGTGGTCTGTGCCGGGGCATTGGTGAACGCCGGGGACATCATCATTGCCGATGATGACGGTGTTTGTGTTGTGCGCCAGGACGAAGCCGCCGAGGTTTTGAAAAAAGCCCGGGCGCGCGAAGCCAATGAAGGCGACAAACGGGCGCGGTTTGAGGCCGGAGAACTGGGGCTTGATATCTACAAGATGCGCGAAAGACTGTCCGAGATGGGATTGAAATATGTCTGACGCCAAGTCATTCGGGTTGGTTCAGGCCGGGGGGCCAGCCCCCCGGACCCCCCGGGATATTTTCAGCCAAAAGAAGCGGGGGCGGCATGTCTGAGGGCATACGCTGTATGTGGATGCGGGGTGGTACGTCCAAGGGCGGATATTTTCTGGCCGAAGATCTGCCGGCGGATACCGCCAGACGCGATGCGGTTGTGTTGAAGGTGATGGGCAGCCCGGATGCGCGCCAGATCGACGGTATGGGTGGCGGCGATCCTTTGACCAGCAAGGTCGCTGTGGTGCGGAAATCCGACCGGCCCGGTGTGGATGTCGATTATCTGTTTTTACAGGTGTTCGTGGATCAGGCGATTGTGACGGACGCGCAGAATTGCGGGAATATCTTGGCTGGAATTGGACCTT
>JAURMY010000007.1 GCA_030830465.1 Alphaproteobacteria bacterium | reverse complement strand
TAATGGGTTGCGTGCAGGGTCGCGGCGGTGGGCGACGGCACCCAGGCGCAGTTGGCGCCGGATTTCGGGTGCCCGATCTTCTGTGCCAGCATTTCGGCCATCAGATCAGGGGCCGCCCACATGCCCTTGCCGATCTGCGCCTTGCCGCGCAGCCCACATACCAGGCCGACATCCACGTTGTTGTCCTCATAGGCGGTGATCCAGGCGGTCGATTTCATATCGCCCTTGCGGATCATTGCGCCCGCCTGCATCGAGGTGTGGATTTCATCGCCGGTGCGGTCCAAGAACCCGGTGTTGATAAAGGCAACCCGGTGACGCGCCGCGCGGATACAGGCCTTGAGATTGACCGATGTGCGGCGTTCCTCATCCATGATGCCCAGTTTGACGGTGTTCTGCGGCAGGCCAAGGGCGGCCTCAACCCGGGTGAAAATCTCATCGGCAAAGGCCACTTCATCAGGCCCGTGCATCTTGGGTTTGACCACGTAAACCGATCCCATGACCGAATTGCCGTCGCCCTTTTTCAGATCGTGAACAGCACAAAGCGTGGTCACCATCGCATCCATCAGCCCCTCGCCCACTTCCAGACCGTCGCGGTCCAGAATGGCGGGATTGGTCATCAGATGGCCGACATTGCGCACCAGCATCAGGGCGCGGCCCTTCAGGCTGTGGGTTTTCCCGTTGCGGTCGGTATAGTCATAATCCGGGTGCAGCCGGCGACTGAAGGTCTTGCCGCCTTTGGTCACCGTTTCCGCCAGATCGCCCTTCATCAGGCCCAGCCAGTTTGAATAGGCCAGAACCTTGTCCTCGGCGTCAACGGCAGCCACCGAGTCTTCGCAATCCATGATCGCGGACAAAGCACTTTCCATCAGCATATCACTGATCCCGGCGGGATCGACCTTGCCGATCGGGCTGGAACGATCGCTGCGAAGATAGATATGCAGACCATTATGGCCCAGAATGATCCCGCCTTTGGTCGTTCCGGTGAATTGCGCCGGGGATTTCAGTCCATCGGCCACCGCCGAAAGGTCGCTCAGGTCTGCCCAGCTGCCGTTTGACAGCGGGAACACCTCGTCCAGCAATGCCTTGGCCCAGGCCACCACCCGCGCCCGCGCGCCGCGTCATAGCCGCCCGGCGCGGGCAGATCGCCCAGCGCATCGGTGCCATAAAGCGCATCGTAAAGGCTGCCCCAACGGGCATTGGCCGCATTCAGCGCATAGCGCGCATTCATCACCGGCACCACAAGTTGCGGGCCGGCGATCGTGGCGATTTCAGGGTCGACATTCGCGGTGTCAATTTCAAAATCCGACCCGTCCGGCACCAAATAGCCGATGTCGCGCAAAAAGGCCTGATAGGCCGCTCTGTCATGGGCTTGACCTTTGCGGGATTTATGCCAGTCGTCGATTTGCGCCTGCATATCGGCGCGGGTTTGCAGCAAGGCACGGTTTTTCGGGCCCAGATCGTGGATCAGGTCCGACAGGCCCTGCCAGAACCGGTCGGCGGAAATGCCGGACCCCGGCAGCGCCGAGGTTTCAACGAATGTGACCAGTTCTGCCGCGACCTTCAGGCCTGATTTCGTTAATCTGTTTGTCATCCGGTCCCCGCAGGTTCAGTGTTTCGCCAAATTGTCGCAAGTTTCCTATCGGAAACCTTTTCGGCATACAATCGCATTCCAACAGCTTTCGCCCGCAAATCCATCGCGCAAAACGGCGCAAGCGTCCTGCTTCTGGTAAAAACTTATAACCAAACCGAAATATTACTTAGTGTGTTGGCTTAGTTTTACTTGCGCACCGCTGAAATCTGCGATTGGTTAGGCGCATGACTTACCATTCCGCCGATCTTGATTCTCTGTTTCAGGCCCTGGCCGACCCGACCCGGCGGGCCATATTGGCACGGCTGACGCAAGGCCCGGCGACGGTCACTGATCTGGCCCGGCCGTTTGACATGGCGCTGCCGTCTTTCATGGCGCATCTGCGCAAGATGGAAAACGGCGGCCTGATCGAAAGCGAAAAGGACGGGCGCGTGCGCACCTGCCATCTGGTCCCCGGCGCCTTGGAATCGGCGCGCAGCTGGCTGGACGCCCAGCGCGCCGAATGGGAGGCGCGGCTGGACCGGATGGACGACTATTTACTGAACCTTATTAAAGAGACCGAACATGGACCTCGATCCAAAGACTGACCTCAGCTTCACCCGAATTCTGCCGGTTCCGCGCGCACTGGTATGGGCGTGCTGGACCTCGGAAAAGCACCTGCCGAATTTCTTTGTACCGCGCCCGCACAAGGTCGTGGCCTGCAAACTGGACCTTCGGGTCGGCGGGGTCTGCAACACGACGTTTGAGGTGGACGGCAACCTGATGGAAAACGACGGCGTTTACCTTGAGATCATCCCGAACGAAAAGCTGGTGTTTACCGACACCTACACCGCCGGCTGGAAGCCCAAGGCCGAACCCTTCATGACCGCCATTCTCGAGCTGGCAGACACGCCCGAAGGCCAGACCGAATACACCGTCACCGTCCGCCACAGAAACCCGGAAACCGCCGATCAGCACAAGGCCATGGGCTTTTATGACGGTTGGGGCACGGTCGCTGATCAACTGGTTGAATATATTCAAGGTTTGCAAAAATGACCGCCGACCGCACCATGGTGATCGCGCGCGAAATCAAGGCCCCCGTCGCAGCTGTCTGGCAGGCCTGGGCCGACCCGAAGGTTTTGCCGCTTTGGTGGGGGCCGTCCGGCTATAGCTGCCAAACCAAACGCATCGACCTCAGGGCGGGGGGAGAATGGGTGTTTGATATGATCGGGCCAGACGGCACGGTCTTTCCGAACCATCACAAGATCATCCGCCACGAGCGCGAAAAACTGATCACTTATTCCCTGCTTTGGGGTGAAAACGGGCCGAAACACGCCGATGCCTCGGCCACGTTTGAGGCAACAGCGACCGGCACCCGAATAACCCTCCGCATGATCTTTGCGACCGCCGGGGACTATCAGGAAGCGGTCGGTTTCGGCGCGGTCGAACTGGGACAGAAAACCCTGGCAAAACTCGCCAAAGTGGTGGAGCAACCCTGAAACCTGTTCTGCCGCGGCATGGACGGCGGGTTGCCCCTTGCCCCCGCCGTCGGCGGCATTAGGGTGGCCCGACACGAAAACCGGAGCCCGCCATGACCGCCCAGACCATCCGCCTTGCCGATTACACCCCGCCTGCTTTCCTGATTGACGACGTTTATCTGACGTTTCGCCTGGCGCCGAAGGCCACAAGGGTCAAGTCGCGCATCACCTTCCGGCGCAATCCGGATGGCCGGGGCGATTTACGGCTGGACGGCGAGAAACTGGAACTGATTGCCGCCCAAATCGACGGCAAACCGCTGTTGCAGGGCGGGTTCAGCCTGACGCCGCAATGCCTGACGTTGAAATCCGAACGCCTGCCCGACAGGTTTGTCTTTGAAGCCGAAGTCGAAATCGACCCGGCCAGCAACACCTCCCTGTCCGGGCTTTACATGTCCAGGGGCATGTATTGCACCCAGTGCGAGGCGGAAGGGTTTCGCCGCATCACCTATTTCCCCGACCGGCCCGACGTGATGACAACCTATAGCGTTCGCATTGAGGGCGACATGCCGGTGCTGCTGTCCAACGGCAATCCCACCGCCAGCGGTCCGGGCTGGGCCGAGTGGCACGATCCCTGGCCCAAACCGACCTATCTGTTCGCGCTGGTGGCCGGTGATCTGGTCAGCCATGACGACAGTTTCACCACGGCATCCGGGCGCAAGGTCGCGCTGAAGGTCTGGGTCCGCCCCGGGGATCAGGACAAATGCGCCTATGCGATGGACAGCCTGAAACGGTCGATGCGCTGGGACGAAACAGCCTATGGCCGCGAATATGATCTGGACCTGTTCCAGATCGTGGCGGTCGATGATTTCAACATGGGCGCGATGGAAAACAAGGGCTTGAACATTTTCAATTCCAAATATGTTCTGGCCAGCCCCGACACCGCCACCGACAAGGATTATGAACTGATCGAGGGCATCATCGCGCATGAATATTTCCACAACTGGACCGGCAACCGGATCACCTGCCGCGATTGGTTCCAGTTGTCGCTGAAGGAAGGGCTGACGGTGTTTCGCGACCAGACATTCTCGGGCGATCAGCGCAGCCATGCGGTCAAGCGGATCAGCGACGTGCAGTTGCTGCGCGCCCGCCAGTTCCGCGAGGATGCCGGCCCGCTGGCCCATCCGGTGCGCCCGTCGGAATATAAGGAAATCAACAACTTCTATACCGCCACCATCTATGAAAAAGGCGCCGAGGTGATCGGCATGCTGAACCGCATGGTCGGCCCGGAGCAGTACCGCAAAGCGCTGGATCTGTATTTTGACCGCCATGACGGGCAGGCCTGCACCATTGAAAACTGGTTGCAGGTGTTTGAGGATGTGACCGGGCGGGATCTGACCCAGTTCAAACTGTGGTACAGCCAGTCCGGCACCCCGCGCGTTGATGTGACCGACAGCTTCAAGGACGGCACCTATACCCTGACCTTCTGCCAGTCCAACCCGCCGACGCCGGGCCAGACCGACAAGAAACCTCAGGTCATTCCGATTGCCACCGGCCTTTTGAACCCGAACGGTGACGAGGTGGTGCCGACCACGGTTCTGGAACTGACCGCGCAAACCCAAAGCTTTACCTTTGAAGGGCTTGCCGCCAAACCGGTGCCGTCGCTGCTGCGCGGCTTTTCAGCGCCCGTCATTCTGAACCGTGCAAGTGACGCCGCCGAACGCGCCTTTCTGCTGGCCCACGACACCGACCCTTTTAACAAATACGAGGCCGGGCGCAGTCTGGCGGGCGAGGTTCTGACCGCCATGGTCAAGACCGGTGCGAAACCGGATGCGACCTTTCTAGAGGCCATGCACCGCATGGCCGTGGACGAAACGCTTGATCCGGCGTTTCGCGCCCTGGCATTGGCGCTGCCCTTGGAAGATGATATAGCCCAGCTGGTTTTTGAGCGCGGCACACCGCCTGATCCTTTGGCCATCTACCAGGCGCGCAACGCACTCAACACCGCCCTTGCCGCCACTATGGGGGATGACCTGCCGCGCCTTTATCAGGCGATGGCGGTCGATGGCCCCTATACGCCCGAAGCCGGGGCCGCAGGCAAGCGGGCCTTGCGCGCCGCGGCCTTGACGCTGATATCGCGGCGAGACGGCACAGCGGCGGCGGCGGCGCAATTCGCCAAAGCCGACAACATGACCGAACAACTGGCGGCCTTGTCCTGCCTGTTGTCGGTCGGGGCCGGTCAGGACCAGACCGCGGCATTTTATGGCCAATGGCACGCCAACCCGCTGGTGATCGACAAATGGTTCAGCCTGCAAGCCGCCCATGCAGCCCCGGACATTGCCGTAACAACCGCCCAGGCATTGACCGGACACAAAGATTTCGACTGGAAAACCCCGAACCGGTTTCGTGCCCTGATCGCCGGCTTTGCCATGATGAACCCCGCCGGGTTCCACGATCCATCCGGGGCGGGATACCGGTTCTTCACCGATTGGCTGATCCGGCTTGATGCGGTGAACCCGCAAACCACCGCCCGGATGTGCGGCGCGTTTGAAACCTGGCGGCGCTATGACGCCAAACGGCAGGAGATGATCCGGGCCGAGCTTGAACGTTTTGCGGCAACGCCCGACCTGTCGCGCGACAGCGGCGAAATGATCGAGCGGATGCTGAAAGGATAAGCCGCGCGCCAACGGGTCGCTTTTCAAATCAACCCGTGTCGCAACCGGAACAGAGGCGGATCCGCCAAGGCCCCACAACAAGGGTCTGATCCGCCTTTGCGCAAGAGCCCCTGATGAACCCGCTTTCCCCGCTGCTGACCGGCCTTGCCGGGCTGTTCGCCGCCGAAAATCGTGATGGCGGCATGCAGTCCGCCCGTGCGCTGCTGGCCGCCGCCGCCCAGCCCAAAGACCTTGTCAAACAGCCAAAGGGCCCGCTTGACGCGGCGTTTCAGCAAACCCTTGCAGGCGATCCACACCCCTTGTCGCCGCTGATCCGGCAAGCCTCGCCCTGGCTGGCCTGGGTGTTCAGCGCACTTGGCGGCCGGATCCGCGCCGAGATCGCCCAGGGTATGATGCAGGCCGAACTGATCGGCCCCGGCGCGCTGTTTGAAAGCGCGGAACTGAGCATCGGGTTGTTTGTACAGGGGGCCGAGCTTGACTACGTTACCCGTTGCCACGCCGCCGAGGAAACCTTTTTCATGCTGGGCGGTCAGGGCCTGTGGACGGCGGGGGACAGGCCCGAACATGCCGAAACAGCGGGGGCACAGATCCACCACCCCTCGATGATGCCGCACCGGTCACGTACTGCAAAAATGCCACTACTTGCGACTTGGCGCTGGTCCGGTGACATCTCGGTTGAGCAATATGTATTGAAGGGTTAACTTTTCCAAACTCTGACTTTGGGGGCTGGAGGATGACGACACCCAGAACGGTTCTGGTGACCGGCGCAAGTTCCGGCATCGGCGCAGCGACTGCCGTGGCAGCCGCGCGCGCTGGCTATGACGTCGCTGTGTGCTATTTTTCCGACTTGCAAGGTGCCGAACGCACCGCAGAGCAGGTACGCGAACTGGGCCGCAAAGCCGTGGTCATTCAGGGCGATGTATCCAAGCCCGAAGACGTGGAAAAAATGTTCGCAGCCTTTGACGCCGAATTCGACGAACTGGGCGCTCTGGTCAACAATGCCGGGGTCGTGGATGTGAACGCACGGGTCGAGGAAATGTCGCATGACCGCCTGAAACGGATGTTTGACACCAACACGATCGGCCCTTTCCTTTGCTCAAAACAAGCTGCAATTAGAATGGCTTACCGCTATGGCGGGGCTGGCGGCGTGATCGTGAACGTGTCCTCTGTGGCCGCTCGCCTGGGTTCCGCAGGCGCCTATGTGGACTATGCCGCCTCCAAGGGCGCGGTCGATGTTCTGACCAAAGGTATGGGCGACGAAATGGCGGCCGATCATGTCCGTGTGGTCGGGGTTCGACCGGGCATTATCGACACCGAAATCCATGCCAAAGGCGGGCAGCCGAACCGGATCGCCAGTGTCGGAAACAGCCTGCCGATGAAGCGGGCCGGAACCGCCGAAGAGGTTGCCGACACGATCCTGTTTCTGATGTCCGACAAGGCGTCCTATATCACCGCGACCTCGGTTGATATCAGCGGCGCACGCTAGGGACTGATTCCCGAATCGCCCCTCAGGCTTTGAAGCTGCGGCTTTCCTTGATCTGTTCCCAGGCCCAGACCACCTCTTGCAGGCGGTCCTCATCCGCGCGGTTGCCGCCGTTCAGATCGGGATGCAGGTCCTTGACCAGCGATTTGTATTGCTTGCGGATTTCCTGCTTGGTCCAGTGATCCTTGGCATCCAGAATGTCCAGCGCCCGGCGTTCGGTCGGCGGCAGACGGCGGGCCGAAACCTGACCGCGCCCGGAGCCCGGATTGCGGGTGGCGTTTTCGCCAAGCACATCCATCGGATCGTCAATGCCCAGACGTGCCCAGGCCTTGGCCTCGGCCTCGGCGGCCTGCTGGCCCGCTTCGGCTTTCTTGCCAAAGGGCTTGGTCGGGC
>JAURMY010000299.1 GCA_030830465.1 Alphaproteobacteria bacterium | reverse complement strand
CGGCGCCCGGCGGCAGCGGCTGTGCCGCGCCGTAAGCCGGCAAAGCCGCCCAGCCCGAAGCATCCCCGGCTGCGATTTGCGGCGCGCGCAGATCATCGGCCAGCGCAGCCCCCAGCGCCGCTTCATAGCCCTTGCCAACCTTGACCTGATCCAGAACCTGCTGTTTGTCGGACCGTTCCCGGTCCACCAGCCGGGTCAGGGCGGACACTTCCGCACGCAGAGCGTTTGCCTCGCCTTCAGCCTCTGACCGGGCGGCGCGGGCCTCTGCCTCGGCGGACTGCACCTCGCTGCGGGCTTGTTCGGCTTCTGCCAGCGCCTTTTCCGCCGCTTCTGCCTTGTGCTCAGCTTCGGACTGGTTTTTTTCCGCCGCCTTGAACAGGTCTTCGGCCGCGCGGACCGCCTGCTCTGCCGTCGTGATGGCTTCGGCGGCCTTGGCTGCTTCGGCCTCGTTTCTGGTCAGCGTTGCGCGGTGATCCGACAACAACCGGTGGGCGGATTGATGGCGAGCGGACAGGCGGGCGACATCTTCGGTCAACTGGCCTAAAGCGGTTTCTTCGCCCTGCAGGGTCGAACCGGCTTCGCGGGCGGCGTCCTGTGCCGCGTCGCGTTTTTCGGCGAACCCGGTTCCGGCCTTTTCCAGCGCCGTCTTTTCCCAGTTCAGCCTTTCGATCGTGTCAACCGCATCCCGGTTCAGGCCGCTTTCACGCTGGATGTCCTGTGTCAGTTGTTCAATCCGCGACTTCAGATCGTCAATCGCGGCGCGGGCGCGTTGTTCCTGATCCGCCAGCGAATCCCGCTCGACCATCAGGCGCTGCAAGACGGCGGCGGCGATGGTGTCCTCCTCACGCAATGGCGGCACTTTGTCTTCGCATCCGGCGCGATTGCGGGTGGCGGCAAGGGCCGCGGTCTGGGCCTGGGCCGCCTCGGTCGTCAGGCGGCGCAGTTCCGCCCCGGCTTTTTGCAGGGCTGCATCCGCCTCGCGCCAGCGGCGATACAACAGCAAACCCTCGGCCCGGCGCAATTCGGTGCCGATTTCACGATAGCGTTCGGCCTGCTTTACCTGCCGGGCAAGCGTGGTCAGTTGGTTTTGCAATTGCTCCAGCACGTCATCGACGCGGGTCAGATTGGTTTCGGCCCCGTTCAGTTTAAGCTCTGCCTCGTGGCGGCGTTGATAGAGACCCGAGATTCCGGCGGCCTCTTCCAATATGCGCCGCCGGGCCTTGGGCTTGGCGTTGATCAGTTCGGAAATCTGGCCCTGCCGCACCAAGGCCGGCGAATGCGCCCCGGTTGAAGCATCGGCGAACAGCATCTGAACATCGCGCGCCCGCACATCTTTGCCGTTGGTCTTATAGGCCGAGCCGGCATCGCGGGTGATCCGCCGCACAATGTCGATCTGGTCACGATCGTTAAAGCCGCTGGGGGCCGTGCGGTCGCCATTGTCCAGCGTCAGGGCAACTTCGGCATAGTTGCGCGGCGGACGGCTGGCGGCACCGGCAAAGATCACGTCTTCCATCCCGCCGCCCCGCATTGCGGTCGGCCGGTTTTCCCCCATCACCCAGCGCAACGCTTCCAGCAGGTTGGATTTGCCACAGCCATTTGGCCCCACAACACCGGTCAGGCCATGGGCAATCACCAGTTCCGTGGGGTCCACGAAGCTTTTGAAGCCGGTCAGTCTGATCTTGTTGAAATGCAAATTCTGCGCCTGCCGCGGTTGATTCCGTTCTCGGGCCAGAATTTCCCTTCCGGCCTGCGCAAGTCAACCACTAACCACTGTATATGGCTTAATTCCGCCTTTTATCCACAAGATATTGCGCAAAGCCTAAGCGGCCGGGCGCAAATCCCTGTCTGACTCGCTATGTCCGGGGGCGCGTCCCTGCGGTAAAAACATGTCAAACAAGGGTTTTTTGTTCCGCAAGTGACGTTCAACCAGGTGCTTTTGATCCGCCCCCGAAGGGATCATCCGGGCCGGAACAATCTGGCCGGGATGCGCCGGTAAATCGGGGAAAAGGCGGCGCACTTCGTCACCGGCCTCTTTTCCCAGCGCCTTGAATGTTTCCGGCCCCAGCAACAAACTTTCGGTCATTGCGCCGTTGGCATAGACCACCTCATGCCGGTCCAGCGCGAAATGCACATAAGTTATGTCGCGGTCATTGGCGGCCTGGCTGATCCCCGGCAGCCCGATCAGCTTGACCGCTGCCACAAAAACCTCGGCGCAGCCAAACATCCGCAAAGCGATGACCGAGCGCACCATCAACCGGTGCTGCGGTGAAACCAGCATGTCGCGCAACGGCAGCCCGCTGCCAAGCGCCCCGGCGCGAATTCTGACCGGCAGCAGTTTCGGGTTCGCGGCCAAGGCACTGCGCGAAAGTTGTTTTTTGCCGATCCAGCGCACCGGCTGCATCCCGCTGTCATGGGTCAAAATCATCTTGCCGGCGGCAAGATCACCTGCAGGCATCGGACCATGATCGGTCAGGATGCTGATCTCGTTGGTAAAACACACGAAATTCGTGACAACACGTTGGGCGCGGAACGTGGTGCTGTCCTGTTTGACGCTGGTGAAATTGATCGACTTTATCGCCTTGGCCTGCAAGGCATCGGTGTCGGTGTTGTTTGAGGTTTCCGGCGCAAGATATACCTTGCCGTCCGTGGTCTGAAACACCACGGCCGTGATCTTTGCCGTTGTGCCATCCGCATAGGTCAGGGTCGCGTTATAGGTCACGGCAGTGTCAAGCGCCGCCGAAACGCCGTTGATTTTCAACGGCTCGGGCGTTGCGCCGTTGTTGTTGCGGCCAAGATAGTGGTCATTGTTAAGGTCGGTCGCCGTCACACTGACGATATGATTGGCCAGCGGATCCGCGGCGGTCCCGTGAACGCCCAGCAAGATCGACTCGGCTTCATTGGTCGTGCTGCTCTCATTGGTGTCCATATCGGCGTAAGTGCCAATATAAATTGCGTTCCAAGTGTAGGTTGCCATGTTTGATCACCCCCGTGTTCGCGCGCATGATTGTTTCCAATTTGGGTTTAATTGTGGCGATTCGGACCGCCGGAGGAGCTGTTAAAAAATAATCTTTCCCCGTGTCGATTGTGCCGAACAGACTGCCACAGGTCGCAAATGGCCTTGACCGCACCGGCAATCTGGCCTCAGATACTCCCTGCAAGGTTCCCCGCATGAACGCCAAGCGTTCGGGGATGAAACGGGAATGTGGACGGGGCTGACCGAAACCGGGGCCCAAAACCACAACCGCCCCCGCGACTGTATGCGGCGAGCGTCCCCCGATATGCCACTGGTGCTTGCACCGGGAAGGCCGGGGATACGCGTCAAGCCGCGAGTCAGGAGACCGGCCCTGCGTGAACAGAACTCAATACCGTCGGGTGTGACGGGAAAGGACCAAAATGAAATCGACCGTAAAAACCGCAACTATTGCGCGTTCAAATCTTGCCACAGTGACCTTTGTGTTTCTGATCGGCGCGGCCATGGTATTTGCCGCCGGGTTTGCCCAGTCTGCCACGCTGCACGACGCGGCGCATGATGTGCGGCACGCCTCCGGGTTTCCCTGCCACTAACCCATGTTCAAAAAACTGGTGACCGGCGCGGTGTTCGCCGGCTTTGCAGCGGGGCTGACAGCCGTTCTGCTGCAATTTCTGTTTGTGACGCCCTTGCTTGTTCAGGCCGAACGCTATGAAAGCGGCGCGGCCGTGCATGTCGCTGCAACTGGCGGACATGATCACAGCGCGCATGACCATGCAACGCCGAACGCGGCACAGGTT
>JAURMY010000298.1 GCA_030830465.1 Alphaproteobacteria bacterium | reverse complement strand
CGCCAAAACCGAAAGAGTTGGACATGGCGATGTTGATCTTTCGTTTCACCGCCTGTTTCGGGGCAAGGTCGATCTTTGTGTCCACCGCAGGATTGTCCAGGTTCAGCGTCGGCGGCGCGATCTGGTCACGGATCGCCAGAATGCTAAAGATCGCCTCAACAGCCCCGGCCGCGCCCAAGAGATGGCCAATGGCCGATTTGGTGGACGACATCGTTGCGCGGGCGGCCTTGTCGCCCAACAAACGCTCAACCGCGCCAAGCTCGATCGTGTCGGCCATCGTGCTGGTGCCATGGGCATTCACGTAATCAATCGCCGAAGCCTCGGTTCGGGAATTTCGCAAAGCGGCCTGCATGGCGCGATAGCCGCCGTCGCCATCCTCTGCCGGGGCCGTGATGTGATAGGCGTCCCCGGAAAGACCATAGCCCAGCACCTCGGCATAAATCTTGGCGCCGCGCGCTTTGGCATGTTCATATTCTTCCAGAACCACAACCCCGGCACCCTCGCCCATCACAAAGCCGTCACGGTCGCGGTCATAAGGGCGCGACGCCGCTTTGGGGTCATCCCCGCGCGCCGTAGACAGGGCCTTGCAAGCGTTGAACCCGGCGATACCGATTTCCGAAATCGGTGCCTCCGCACCGCCGGCCACCATCACATCCGCGTCCCCGAAAATGATCAGCCGCGCCGCATCACCAATCGCATGGGCACCTGTCGAACAGGCGGTCACGACCGCGTGGTTCGGCCCCTTGAATCCAAAACGGATCGACACCTGACCCGAAACCAGATTTATCAGCGAACCCGGAATAAAGAACGGCGACACCCGCCGCGGCCCCTTTTCCTTGATCAAGATCGCGGTGTCGGCAATCGTGTTGAGCCCGCCAATGCCCGAGCCGATCATCACGCCGGTGCGCAGACGGCCTTCCTCATCCTCGGGCATCCAGCCGGCATCCTGCACCGCCTGAACCGCGGCGGCCACGCCATAAAGGATAAAGTCATCCACTTTGCGACTGTCCTTTGGCGCCATCCAGTCGTCGCGGTTAAATGTCCCGTCCGAACCGTCGCCCAGCGGAATCTCGCAGGCATAATTTGTGGCCAGATGCGATGCGTCAAACCGTTTGATCGTTGCGGCGGCGGACTGCCCTGCCAACAGGCGCGACCAAGTCGCCTCGACCCCGCAGGCCAGGGGTGACACCATTCCCAATCCTGTGACGACCACACGACGCATTCTGCACCTCTTGAAACTGCCTCTGTTCTTATGAACCTGATACGAAAAAGCCGCACAGGGGGCAAGCCCAAGGCTGCCCCGGCGGCGCAATCAGTGCCGCCCGCACCCGATCCGGCGGGATCACCACCCAACGTTCAAACAGGGCACCTTACAAAAAGGCTGCAACCGGTTCCGCTTCCGGGCGGGCCAGCAACAGCGCTTCGGCCAGATCCACCGATTTGTTGAACAAGGCCCGGCCCACAACCGCGCCTGAAATGTTGCGCACATATTTCAGGTTTGAAATATCATCCAGCGTCTTGACGATACCGCTGGCGATGACCGGTGTCTTGGCATGTCCGGCCAGGGCCGTAACCTGCGCCAGCAAGCCCAGCCCGTCACCGATATCGCTGTTCACATCAGTGCACAGGAAGGCCGCCAGCGGCAGGTCATGATAGGCATCGACAAAGGCTTCGGGCGTGAAGGCGCTTTGCGCTCTCCAGCCATCCGTCGTCACCAGGCCGTCGCGCACATCCACCGACAAAACGATCTGGTCGGGGTAGGTTTTCGCGGCTTGCCGCACGAATTGCGGGTTGACCACGGCCGCCGTGCCGATCACCACACGACCGGCACCTTTTTCGATCCAATGGTCCACATGTTCTATCGACCGGATGCCGCCTGCGACCTGAACCGGCAGACCTGCTTTCACGATAATCTCTTCGATCAGCGCCGCATTGGTTTTCGCCTTGCGCGCGACCGCATCAAAATCGGTGACATGCATCCAGTCCGCACCCAAAGCGGCAAATTCCTGCGCTTTCTTGACAGGGTCCACGTGCCAGATCATCGGTTCATTCAGATTGCCCCGGCTCAGGCTGACACAACGGCCGGACTGCAGTTCAATTGTCGGATACAGGATCATCGGGGCCTCCCTGAAGCAAGATCAGCGGCATTTGAGCCGGATTTCTTACTCCCAGTATCCCAGAAACGACGATTCCAAGCAAATGTGAACCACGCCGCGTGAAACATTTGCGGGATGCCGGTCCGCAAAAGCAAAAGGCGCCCCCGAAAGGACGCCTTTCAACAAGTCTGGAACCGAAGGCTTACGAAGCGTCGGTGATAAACTTAACCGCATCGCCGAACGACTGGATTGTTTCAGCCGCGTCATCCGGGATTTCAATGCCGAATTCTTCTTCAAAGGCCATAACCAGTTCAACGGTATCAAGGCTGTCGGCGCCCAGATCATCGATGAACGAGGCATTCTCGGTCACTTTGTCTTCGTCAACACTCAGGTGCTCGACAACGATTTTTTTAACGCGATCTGCGATGTCGCTCATATCTTGTTCCTCATAGTTGCGGGAAATTTCCCGTTTACTGGCCAAAACCGCCCTGTTGGCAGCGTCATTGCCCTTTGGTTGTGGGTGAAACAGCGACTTTGCGTTTGTCCCCCCGGCAAATCTGTTCGGGGGCTATATCACAAACTTCCGTGAACGCAAATGGAATCGCGCCGAATGCCAGTCCCCGTTCAAATCATGGCCATTCCGCCGTTCACATGCAAGGTCTGACCGGTGACATAGGCCGCCTCATTTGACGCAAGATACAGCGTTGCGGCCGCGATTTCCTCGGCCTCGCCCATCCGTCCGGCGGGAATGGCGCTCAGAATACCCTCTTTCTGGGCATCGTTCAGTTTGTCGGTCATGGCGGTCGCGATAAAGCCCGG
>JAURMY010000297.1 GCA_030830465.1 Alphaproteobacteria bacterium | reverse complement strand
GCGCAGCAATGCTTTTTCAACCAGCGCCGGCTCCAGATCATTATAATGGACGGTGCCAAGACCCCGGACGCCGATTGTTTCAAGTGTCTGGGACGGGTTCACCCTACCGTGTGTCATAAAGCAGCTCCGCTGTCGGTGCGGCCCGTCGGGCAAAGCACCTTGAATGAATTCGGTCACCACGGTGAAAGAACGACACCGCGCGCGTTCCGCAAGGTGAGGAACAGGGTCTGTATACCATGCGATACCGCGAGGAAAAGGGGGGCAACAGCCGCTTGACGGCAAAGAATCGTGCGGTTTTCCGCGACAAATTAGTCAATTATTAGCCAAATGAACATTTGTTTCCAATTGTGAACTTGGCGGGCAGGAAACTATTCAGTTGATTCTGTCGCGTATAAAGCGGAAAATGCCCGAAAAAATAAAACCGGGCAGCAAAGGGGCAAGCGACATGTCAACGATCGCTTTAGTTGATGATGACAGGAACATCCTGACATCTGTTTCCATTACGTTAGAGGCCGAGGGCTATAACGTCATTACCTATAATGACGGACAGGCCGCTTTGGACGGGTTCAATCAGAAACTGCCGGACATCGCGGTTCTGGACATCAAGATGCCGCGCATGGACGGCATGGACCTGCTCAGCCGGCTGCGGCAGAAAACCGATATGCCGGTGATCTTCCTCACCTCCAAGGACGACGAAATCGACGAGGTATTGGGCCTGCGCATGGGGGCGGACGATTATGTTCGCAAACCCTTCTCGCAGCGCCTGCTGGTGGAACGCATCCGCGCCCTCTTGCGCCGTCAGGAAGCTTTGTCCTCCGACGCCACAGATGATCCCGCCGAAAGCAAGCTGATCGAACGCGGCTCGCTGACGATGGACCCTCTGCGCCATTCCGTCATGTGGAAAGGCCAAAGCGTGAATTTGACCGTGACCGAGTTTCTGCTGCTGCAAGCACTGGCAACCCGTCCCGGATTTGTCAAAAGCCGCGACCAGTTGATGGATGTCGCCTATGACGATCAGGTCTATGTGGATGACCGCACCATCGACAGCCATATCAAACGCCTGCGCAAGAAAATGCGGTCGGTTGACGATGATTTCTCGTCCATCGAAACCCTGTATGGCATCGGATACAGGTATACCGAGGCATGAACGCAGTGTCGGAAATCGACGCGAAGAAGTCCAAGAAAGCTGAACAGGCGGAAATCCTGATCGGGGACGATTGGGAAGATGGTGAAGATCTTGTCAAACATGAGGAAGAACGCGCCCGCGGCCTAAGCGGCTGGATTTCGCTGAATTCCTCACCTCTGGCCCGCAAGATCATCACCTTCAACCTGCTGGCCCTGGTGGTTCTGGTCGGCGGCGTTTTGTACCTGAGCCAGTCACGGGACGGCCTGGTAAAACAGCGCGAGGCCGCCCTGATCGTTCAGGCCCAGCTGATCGCCAAAGTGTTTGAAGCGAAACTGCCCGCCTCTGGCCCGGTCAATCTGGCGGCGGGCGATGGGGTTTCGCCGACAGACATTTTAAAGACGCTCAATCTGCCCGCCGGGATCGAGGTTTATGTCTTTGACGCCACAAAGAACCAGGTCGGGTCCTCGGTCGGCCTCAGGCGCGCGGGCAGCCAACCTGCGGTTCCGGTTAATCCGGATGCCGGACGGAATTTCATCACGGCTTTTCTGAACAATACCTGGGCCTTTGTTTCCGCATATTTTGCGCCGGATTCGGCGGAACCCGCCGGCAGGACGGCAGAAGAACTGGCGCTTGGCACCGTCGGCCCGGCGCTTGAGGGCAAGATTTCCAGCCGCAGTTATTTTGAAGCCAGCGACGAACAGCTGTTTTCGGTTGCAGCCCCGATTGCCCGGAACGGTCAGATTCTGGGCGCGCTGGTCCTGTCGACGACAGCGGGCGAGATTTCCCAAATCGTGCGGGCCGAGCGTGAACAGGTTCTGCAAATGTTTGTCGTCGCAATTCTGGTGTCGATCGGCCTGTCGCTGGTTCTGGCCAGCACCATCGCGAACCCGTTGCGCGATCTTGCCGCCGCCGCCGAATTTGGCAAAGCCAAGAACGCCCGCAAGATGAGCCCAAGCCGCGTGCGCATCCCGGACATGACCGGCCGTCCGGATGAAATCGGCCGCTTGTCCGGTGCTTTGCGCGGTATGATCGCCGCGCTTTATGACCGGATCGAAGCGAATGAACAATTCGCCGCCGACGTCGCCCATGAAATCAAGAACCCACTGTCGTCGCTTCGTTCTGCCGTTGATACGCTGCGACTGGCCAAGAACGACGTGCAACGCGAGCGGCTGCTGAGTGTGATCGAACATGACGTGCGCAGGCTGGACCGGCTGGTGTCGGATATTTCCAACGCGTCCCGGCTTGACAGTGAACTGGTCAAGGAGGAGATGGAAGCCTTTGATCTGATCAATCTTCTGGAAAACCTGATCAATTTCAACAAGCTTGAGGCCGAGGACAAAGGCATTGAGCTGATTTCAGACATGCCCAAAGACCCGATCATCCTGCGCGGGCTTGAGGCCCGTCTGGCCCAGGTTTTCGTCAATCTGCTGACCAATGCGATCTCGTTCTGCGAGGACGGTGACGCCATCCGGATCTGGGCCCGTCAACGCGAAAACCGGGTTCTGGTGGTGGTTGAAGATACCGGCCCCGGCATCCCCGAACAGGCCCTGACCAAGATTTTCAGCCGCTTTTATTCCGAACGCCCGAACGATTTTGGCAATCACTCGGGCCTTGGGCTAGCGATTTCGCGCCAGATCGTCGAAGCCCATGGCGGCGTGATCTGGGCCGAGAATATTCGCCCGACCGAACATGATGTCACCTCGGAACCTCTGGGTGCGCGTTTTGTGGTCGGCCTGCCGGTGTGACCGCGACTGAAATAAATTTGCAAACCCTTCACGCCAGCTGTGTCGCGTTCAACGGCCGTGCCGTTCTGATCCTTGGACCTTCTGGCACAGGAAAATCCGCGCTGGCACTGGACCCGATGTCGCGCGGCGGCAGCCTGATTGCCGATGATCAGGTGATCCTGACACGCCGCGATGATGCACTGATCGCAAGCTGTCCAAAACCCCTGACCGGGCGGATCGAGGCCCGGGGCGTCGGCCTTCTGGCCGCCCAAAGCGGCGGCCCCGCAGCGGTGCGCCTTGTCGTTGATCTGGCCAAGGACAGCCCGGCGCGCATGCCCCAAAAACAGGCACTGGCCCTGTTGGGGTGCGAAATTGATTTGATCAATGGCGGCGGACTGGCCAATCTGGCGCCTGTGATTCATCTGATCCTGACAGGGGCCTTGCTGAACTGAATGACCCGTTCTTCCGCAGAAAACGGCCCGCAAAAGGTCGTTCTGGTCACTGGGCCCTCGGGTTCCGGTCGCGCCACCGCGATTCACGCGCTGGAGGATCTGGGGTTTGAAGCGATAGACAACATGCCCCTGACCCTGCTGCCGCGCCTGCTGTCGGGCCCGCCGATCGGCCATCACCTGGCGCTGGGGGTCGATGTGCGCAACCGGGATTTCAGTGCCGACGCGCTGATCGAAGTTGTCGATATCATCTCGCGCGAGACGGATTTTGAATGCGCCCTGGTCTATCTGGATTGCGACACCGACATTCTGGCCCGACGCTATTCCGAAACCCGCCGCCGCCATCCCTTG
>JAURMY010000296.1 GCA_030830465.1 Alphaproteobacteria bacterium | reverse complement strand
TCCGGCGGCAAGCGCCGCCTGAACCCATTCACGCGTTCGGGGCGCAAGGCCCAGCCCCGGCCCCAGACACAGCGCGTTGATCCGGGCATCTTTCAAAACCCGTCCTACACCCGCCCCATCTGAAATCTCGCGCAGCATGATCGCTGTCAGATGCGCCGCCGCCTCGGGCATGGCCGCGGCAGGACAGCCAAGTGTCACCAGCCCGGCCCCGATCCGCAATGCGCCGCGCGCCGCCAAACGGGCGGCCCCGGTTTGCCCCGCACCGCCCGCCAGAACCAAGGCATGCCCATGGCCGAATTTATGTCCTTCGCCGGTCTTTTTCAGCGCTGTCGCCCAGTCCGCACCCCCATTCAGAACCACGACGCCTGAACTCCGGCTCTCGCCTGCCTTCTTTGCCAAACCGATATCGGCGACAACCACTTTGCCGCAGGCCGCGGGCCCCGACCCTAAGAAATGTCCGATTTTTGGCCGGTGAAACGACACTGTCATCGCCGCGCGGACCGTCACCGCATCGCCGCCAAGCGCGCGCCCGCTGTCACAGCAAAGCCCCGACGGGCAATCAACCGAAACGGTTTTCGCCCCCATTGCCGGATCATGTCCTTGGCCAACCGCCCAGCGCGCCGCGCCGCCGTCAAGCGGTCGTGTCAAGCCGGTTCCGAACAAGGCATCAACGAACAGGTCCGCCGCCGCGCCGTCATTCGGCGCGGCATCCAGCGCGAAAACCGGCCCGATGTCCAACCATCTTCGGTAATTGACCGCAGCATCCCGCGGCAATTTTTCAGGCGCGCCAAACAGATAAACCGCCACTGTCCACCCCAGACGGTGCAACAGCCGCGCAACCACAAACCCGTCGCCGCCATTATTGCCCGGCCCGCACAGCACCGCCGCGCGCCAGGGTGCATCTTTGTTCGCTAAATACTCCGGGGGGTCGAGGGGGGCAGCGCCCCCCCGCCTGTCCCGCAGGGCCGGCCATTGGTCAAATATCGCCGCGACCACGCCCTGCCCGGCCCGCTCCATCAGGTCAAGCCCCGTTGCCTTTCCCAAGGCAATCGCCTCTTGTTCTATGGCGCGCATTTGCGCGGCGGTCAGCAGTTCGGTCATCACGTTCACAAAGCGATTAATATTTGCACGGAGTGCTTA
Organism: Alphaproteobacteria bacterium; assembly: GCA_030830465.1. The sequence goes on along the minus strand of JAURMY010000296.1, from coordinate 1,425 downwards.
AAAATTAGGCAGAGCCGCCGCGATTCCCGCATCGCACTGCACCACTATACCCTAGCCAATTGCACCCCCCTGACGAAAGTGCTTTGACCTGCCGAAACCGGATCATAAGGGAATCGACCGATGAAAAAGATCGAAGCGATCATCAAGCCCTTCAAGCTTGACGAAGTGAAAGAAGCTTTGCAGGAAGTCGGCATTCAGGGCCTCTCAGTGATCGAAGTCAAAGGCTTCGGCCGCCAAAAGGGCCACACGGAACTGTATCGTGGGGCGGAATACGTGGTCGATTTCCTGCCGAAAGTGAAAATCGAGGTCGTTTTGGGCGACGATCAGGTCGATGGCGCCATCGAGGCGATCATCAACGCCGCCCGCACGGAAAAGATCGGCGACGGCAAGATTTTTGTCTCTTCCGTCGAACAGGCGATTCGCATCCGTACCGGTGAATCCGGCGACGACGCGCTATAATTTACCCCGCAAGGGGCACCGAAACACTTCATTAACTGTAAGGAAAGACAATGAGCGATATCAAAACCGTTCTGAAGATGATCGAGGAAGAGGACGTCGCCTATGTCGATATCCGTTTCACCGATCCGCGCGGCAAACTGCAACACGTCACCGTCGTCAGCGACCTGGTGGATGAGGACTTCCTTGAAGAAGGCTTTATGTTCGACGGCTCCTCGATTGCCGGTTGGAAGTCGATCGACCAGTCCGACATGAAACTGATGCCGGATTGTTCCAGCGTCTACATGGACCCGTTTTATGCTGAAAAAACCATCTGCCTGCATTGCAACGTGGTTGAGCCCGACACAAACGAGGCCTATTCCCGCGACCCGCGCGGCATCGCAGACAAGGCCGAGGCCTATCTGAAATCCTCGGGCATCGGCGACACCGCCTATTTCGGCCCGGAAGCCGAGTTCTTCCTGTTTGACGATGTGCGTTTCGCCAACACGATGAACAAAGTGTCTTTTGAAGTGGACGCCGCCGACGCCGCATGGAACACCGATGCGGAATATGAAATGGGCAATATGGGCCACCGGCCCGGCGTCAAGGGCGGCTATTTCCCGGTCAACCCGACCGACAGCGCCCAGGACCTGCGCGGCGAAATGCTGTCGACGATGAAGTCGATCGGCATGAAAGTCGACAAGCACCACCACGAAGTCGCCTCGACCCAGCACGAGTTGGGCCTGATTTTCGGCACGCTGACCCAGCAGGCCGACAATATCCAGAAATACAAATACGTGATCCACAACGTCGCCCATGCCTATGGCAAGACCGCGACCTTCATGCCCAAGCCGATGTATGGCGATAACGGCTCGGGGATGCATGTGAACATGTCGATCTGGAAGGGCGGCAAGAACCTGTTCTCGGGCGACAAATATGCCGACCTGTCGCAGGAGGCACTTTATTTCATCGGCGGCATCCTGAAGCACG
>JAURMY010000295.1 GCA_030830465.1 Alphaproteobacteria bacterium | reverse complement strand
GCCGAGGACCAACTGACCCAGCTTGCCGGCCGGCTGCAAGGCGCCGGTTCCGCGATTGGCGGCGATCTGATTATCACAACATTGGATGGGTTTTCCGCCTGGGTGACGCCGCTGATCGCCGAATTTCAGGCCTTGCATCCCGATGTCAGGGTGACCCTGGCAACCGACCAGCGGCTTTACAAGCTGGAGCATGGCGAAGCGCATGTCGCCATCCGGGCCGGGCCCAAACCGCAAGAGCCGGGCAATGTGGTGCAGCATCTGGGGCGCTTCAAAACCACGATGTACGCGCATCAGGATTATGTCGCGCGGCATGGCCCGCTTAGGGGGCCGCATGACATCGGGCATCACCGGTTTATCGGTGGTGATAAAAACCGCCCCTATTCCCCGATGGATAGATGGATGAATGCCAATATTCCCGACAGCGCGATCGTGTTCCGGTCGTCAAATTTGCGGGCACAGTCAGACGCGCTTTTGGCCGGAATTGGTATCGGGTTTTGGGCCAATGTGCCAAGGCTGCGCGAACTGGTGCAGATGTGCCCGCCGCAAGAGGACTGGCGCGGGGATTTATGGCTGGTCACGCATGTCGATCTGCACCGCTCCACCAAAGTCAACGCGGTTTCGAAATTCCTGACCAGACGGATTGCGCAACTACACGCCGAAACCGCCTAAGGCGAATTGCGAGTTACCTAGCGCAAATTGCACCACCTGCCGCGTTGAAATCTTTGATTTCAGGCAGTGTTTGGTGATTCAAATTTTACGCATCTCGCTCTAAGTGCCGTTGGTTTCGCGGCGGATCATTCGGGCCTGCCGGTAAGACAGCAGTTTCTGGCGTTTTTCGTCCCACAGATTGAGCTTCACACAGGCAAAGCTTTGCCACAGCGTCATGCGCTGCTGACCGGCCAGAATCGGGTGATCGCGCAGAACTTCGTTCAGGCGATAAAACGGAATGCGGCTGCCAAGATGGTGGATGTGATGGATGCCGATATTGGCGGTCAGCCAGCGCAGGGGCGTGGGCAGATCATAGTGCGAACTGCCCTTCAAAGCGGCGTCCTGCAACTGCCAGTCGGTATCGCTTTCCCAGACAGTATCTTCAAACTGATGCTGAACATAAAACAGCCAGACACCGATCATGGCGCCAATCAGCGTTGTCGGAATGAAAATCAACAAAAACGCCATGAGGCCGCCGAAATAGAGGATCAGCCCCACAACAGCGGCGATGCCCAGATTGGTGCCCATCGCGCTGGTCCAGACCCGCCAGCCGGAATTCATCATGCCGACGGGCAGACGATGCTGGAAATAGAACATGTAAATCGGCCCGATCCCGAACATCACCACCGGATTGCGATACAGCCGATAAGCCAGCTTGCCGCGCCAGCTCGCCGCCTCATATTCGGCCACGGTCATGGTGTGAATGTCGCCCATGCCCCGCTTGTCCAGATTGCCGTGCGAGGCGTGATGTACCGCATGGGCCCGCTTCCAGACATCATAGGGTGTCAGGGTCAGAACGCCCAGGACGCGGCCCGTCCAGTCGCTGATCAGGCGGTTGTCAAAAAACGCGGCATGGCCGCAATCATGCTGAATGGCAAACAGCCGGACCAGAAACGTCCCGTTCATGATCGCGATGGTCAGCGCCAGCACATAACTGACCGAAAGCGCCCACCAGGCCACACCCCATAACAGGATGAACGGCCCCAGTGTGACCGCGATCTCAAACAGACTGCGGCCCGCATGGGGTTTGCGGTATTGGGCCAGAACCCGGCTCCAGTCGCGCGCGCTTCGTTCCGCCGCCATAGGGGGCTGTTCAGCTTGATGTGGGGTCATTATGCCTGCTGTTGTCTTTTTTCTTTCAACTTACCGAATAAACCTTGCTGGGCATAGTGCAATAAAGAAACCGACCTATGGGCGCCTTTACGCCCATCAAAGTTTTGGGTGGCGCCGGAACCGCCGTTCTGCCAATTGTCTTACCTGCCAAAAACCAATCGCAGTCAGAGTAGTTGTGAGTCGCTTTCAAACCGTTAAAGCCAAAGTCAAAAGCCGCTCAGTGCCGTTGATTGTGGCGACCGCACTGATGATGGAGAATATCGACTCCAGCGTGCTTTCAACATCACTGCCGGCGATTGCGCGGGATCTTGGCACCAACCCGATTCACCTGAAACTGGCCCTGACATCCTATTTGCTGGCGTTGGCGGTGTTCATTCCGGCCTCGGGCTGGGCCGCGGACAGGGTGGGCGCGCGCAAGATTTTCCGCCTCGCCATTCTGGTGTTCGCGGCGGGGTCCATCGCCTGTGCCATGTCTAATTCGCTGCTGGAACTGATTGCGTCCCGGGTGTTGCAGGGCATTGGCGGCTCGATGATGGTGCCGGTCGGGCGGCTGATCGTGTTGCGGGCAACGCCCAAGGCGGGCCTTGTCGGGGCGCTTGCCTGGCTGACGGTACCGGCCTTGCTGGGACCGGTGATGGGGCCGCCGCTTGGCGGGTTCATCACCACATTCTTTAACTGGCGCTGGATCTTCTGGGTCAATATCCCGATTGCGGTGGCGGGCATCATTCTGGTGACTGTGTTTATTCCACGCGTTGCGGTGGAAACGCGCAAAGGGCTGGACTGGCTTGGCTTTCTGCTGATCGGTCCGGGTTTGGCGGGGACCTTGACCGGGTTGACTCTGGCCGGGCTGGGGCTGGCCTCGACCCAATTGATCACGGCGCTTGTGGTCGGCGGGCTGGTCCTGATCCTGCTATATATCCGCCATGCCCTGAAGGTTGACGAACCCTTGGTCGATTTGCGGCTGATGCAACTGCCGACATTTCGCACCAGCGTGATTGGCGGTTTCTTCTTCCGTGTCGGCAGCGGCGCTTTGCCTTTTCTGCT
>JAURMY010000294.1 GCA_030830465.1 Alphaproteobacteria bacterium | reverse complement strand
GTTGCTGGCGGGTTGGGCGGCGATCCCTGCCGAACGGTTTCGCGTTGCGGCCATGTTGGACATGCGACCGGTGGCGGTGTTTTGGCATCTGGAGCGGCCAATGCTGATAGCCCTGGTTCCCGGCATCTTCGCCACCATCTTTTTGTTGTGCCTGACCAGTTTTGCCGTTGCCCTAACCCTGGGCGGCGGTCCCCGCGCGACAACAATCGAACTGGCGATCTATCAGGCCTTCCGGTTTGATTTTGACCTGTCCAAGGCGGCGCTGCTGGCGACGCTGCAATTCGGACTTTGCGCCGGCACCGCCCTGATCGCCTGGCGGATCGCCAAGCCGTCGGCCTATGGGGTCGGGCTTGACCGCATGGTTCAGCGTTGGGATGCCAGCCGCCGCTGGACGATTGGATTGGACAGTGTGGTTCTGTGGCTGGCGGCCCTTTTTCTGCTTGCCCCCATTGCGATGATCCTGGTTCGGGGTGCTGGATTTGTGCCCGCATTGCCGGGCGCGCTGTGGGCCGCCGCTTTGCGGTCGATTGTGGTGGCGCTGGCCTCGGCGGTGCTGACGCTGGGCTTGAGCCTGCCCATGGCCGCACTGATCGTCAGACTGGGCAACAGCAGCGGCAGCGCCATGATCGAAGGGATCGGATTTCTGTCGCTGGCCGCCTCGCCCTTGGTGATCGGCACCGGCCTGTTCCTTGTGGTGTTTCCATATCTGTCGCCAGCCTCCATCGCCTTGCCGTTGACGGCTGCGGTCAACGCGGTGGCCAGCCTGCCCTTTGCCCTGCGGGCACTGATCCCGGCGATTCGCGCAACCGAATCCGACTACCGTCGGCTGGCACAGTCGCTGAACATACAGGGCATCCCCTTTCTGCGCTGGGTTCTTTGGCCCCGTATCCGCCCGGAAGCGGGGTTTGCCGCCGGTCTTGCGGCGGCCTTGTCGATGGGCGATCTTGGAGTGATTGCCCTGTTTGCCGAACCCGATCGGGCCACCCTGCCCCTGATGATTTACCGGCTGATGGCCGCCTATAAGATGGACGCGGCACAAGGGGCTTCGGTTGTGCTTCTCGGCCTCAGTCTGGGCCTGTTCTGGCTTTTTGATCGCGGAGGGAGAACCGGTGCTGCAGCTTGAAAACATCCTGATCCAACAACAGGATTTCCGCCTGACGGCAAACTGGTCGGTTGCGCCCGCTGAAAAAATCGCTGTGATCGGCCCTTCGGGTGCGGGGAAATCGACGCTGCTGGCGGCGATTGCCGGGTTTGTCGACCTGCAATCCGGGCGGATTTTGGTGAACGGTCAGGACATAACCGGTCTTGCACCGGGCAAACGGCCCGTCAGCCTTTTGTTTCAGGACCACAATCTGTTTGCCCATTTGACCGTCGCCCAAAACGTCGGTCTGGGCCTGTCCAGGCATTTGCGCCTGTCAAAAACCGACCTGCACAAAGTCGATGCGGCGTTGGAGCGGGTCGGTCTGGCCGGCATGGCGGCGCGCAAACCCGCCACCCTGTCCGGCGGCCAGCAAAGCCGGGCGGCACTGGCGCGTATCCTGCTGATGCGGCGACCGGTCGTTCTGATGGATGAGCCCTTTGGGGCCCTCGGGCCGGGCCTGAAATCCGAGATGCTGACGCTCGTCGTCAACAGCCTGCGCGACAGCGGCGCGGCCCTGATCCTTGTTACCCATGACCCAAAGGATGCCCTGCAGATCGCCGACCGGACGGTCTTGTTGTCAGAGGGTGTCGCCGCGGAACCCGTCGAGACCCGCGCCTTGTTTGCCCATCCGCCCGAAGCCCTGCAAACTTATCTGGGTTAGCCAAACGAAAAGGGCGCACCGTCGGCGCGCCCTTTTGCTGTGATCCAGTGCGGATCAATCCTTGCGCTTGGGTCCGGCCCACAGACGCTTGTTGCTGAGATACAAAAGCGATGTCAGCAGAACCATGAAGGCGACCGCCAGGAACCCTGTATGTTTGCGCGCCATCATCTTGGGCTCAGCCGCCCACATCAGAAAGGCGGAGACATCCTCGGCCATATGCTCAACATCGTTCGGATGGCCGTCATGGAACTCAATCATGCCGTCGCTCAGCGGCGGGGCCATGCCGATCCAGCCGCCGGGGAAAGTCTTGTTGGCATGCAGCGTCACGCCGGCCTGTTCTTTGTCTTCACCGGTAAAGCCGGTCAGGATCGACGCGATATATTCCGCGCCGCCCATACCTTTGACCACCTGATTGATCCCCAGACCCATCGGGCCGTGGAAACCGGCACGGGCCTTGGCCATCAGGCTGAGATCCGGTGCGCCGACAGATGTATTGGCCGGGAATTTGTCCGAGGGAATGCCCGGGCGGGTTTCACCGGTTTCGGCATCGACCACGTCAAACAATGCGGCAAAGGCCTTGACCTGTTCCGGTTCCATCTGCGGGCCGCCGGGTTCCCCCAGCGTGCGGAAAGAGACCTGACGCAGGCCGTGGCAGGCCGAGCAGACTTCTTTGTAAATCTGCAGGCCGCGCTGCAACTGATGCGGTTCGAACTTGCCAAACGGGCCTTCGAAGGAAAACGCATAGTCCTCGACGTGCCCGCCTTCCGACGCGACCACCGCGCCGGAGCCAAGGCCGAATGCAACGAAAGCTGCGAGTATCTTGTTTTTGATCATCTCGTCTGTCCTCACGTTCAAATCATTCAGCCGCAGACGCCGAGGCGTCCTTGGGCGGATAATGGGCATCAAAGTCGTCCTCGATGGTCGCCGGAACCGGCAGCGGTTTTTCCAGAACACCCAAAAGCGGCAGGATGATCAGGAAATAGCCGAACCAATAGGTCGCGCCGATCAGCGAGATCACCGGAACCATGCCTTCCGCCGGTTGCGAGCCGCACCATGTCAGCACGACAAAATCAAGCGCCAGCAGCCAGAACCACCACTTGAACGACGGGCGGTATTTGCCCGAACGCACGCTGGATGTGTCCAGCCAAGGCACGAACACCATGACGATGATCGCGCCAAACATGGCCAGCACGCCAAAGAACTTGGCGTCAACGATGCCGCCGGTCACAAGGTGCACCAACTGAACCGCCCAAACGTCCGAGGTAAAGGCCCGCAGGATCGCATAGAAGGGCAGGTAATACCATTCCGGTACGATATGTGCGGGGGTCACCAGCGGGTTGGCCTGAGTGTAGTTGTCAGGGTGGCCCAGATAGTTGGGCATGTAAAAGGTGATCGCGAAGAACACGGTCAGAACCACGCCCAGCGCAAACAAATCCTTGACCACGAAATAGGGCCAGAACGGCAGAGTGTCTTTGTTGGCTTCGGCCTTTGAACCGCGGCGCACTTCAACCCCGGTCGGGTTGTTGTTGCCCGTGGTGTGGAAGGCCCAGATATGCACGATCACCAGACCGGCCAGAACGAAGGGCAGCAGGTAATGCAGGCTGAAGAAACGGTTCAGCGTGGCGTTATCCACCGCCGGCCCGCCCAGCAACCAGGTCTGGATGGTTTCGCCGATGCCCGGGATCGCCCCGAAGAAACCGGTGATAACCGTGGCACCCCAGAACGACATCTGACCCCAGGGCAGAACATAGCCCAGGAAACCGGTCGCCATCATCACCAGATAGATCAGCATGCCGACAATCCAGGTGACTTCGCGCGGGGCTTTGTAAGAACCGTAGTAAAGGCCGCGGAAGATGTGCAGATAGACCGCAAAGAAGAACAGCGAAGCGCCGTTCGCGTGCATATAGCGCAATGCCCAGCCGCCGTTCACGTCGCGCATGATGTGTTCGACACTGTCAAACGCCAGCGAAACATGCGGGGTGTAATGCATGGCCAGAACAATGCCGGTCGCAATTTGCAGCACCAGGCAGAACGCCAGAACAATGCCCCAGATCCACATCCAGTTCAAGTTCTTGGGTGTGGGGATGAACAATGTGTCATAGAGAATGCTGACAACGGGCAGACGCTCGTGCAGCCATTTTTCGACGCCCGTCTTGGGCTCGTAATGATCGTGTGGAATACCGGCCATTTACTGTCTCCCTTAACCGAGCTTGATGGTTGTATCGTTGGTAAAGGCCGCTGTCGGCACCGGCAGGTTGCGCGGCGCAGGCCCTTTGCGAATACGGCCGGCAGTGTCGTAATGCGACCCGTGGCAGGGGCAGAACCAGCCACCGAAATCGCCCGACGCATTGCCCAGCGGCACACAGCCCAGATGGGTGCAAACCCCCATCATCACCAGCCACTGGCCGTCTTTGTCCAGTGTCCGGTTGCTGTCCGAGGCGTCCGAGCTTTCGGGAATATTCGCGTTTTCGGCGTGGGGATCGACCAGATCCGACATTTCCACCGCGCGGGCGGCTTTGATTTCGTCTTCGGTGCGGCGGCGGATGAAGACCGGCTTGCCGCGCCATTTGACAGTGATCTGGGTTCCGACTTCGACACCCGACACATCGACCTCAACCGAGGACAGCGCCAGAACATCGGCCGATGGGTTCATTTGGTTGATCAGCGGCCAGACGGCCGCGCCTGTGGCCACTGCCCCTGTGGCCGCGGTGGCCACATAAAGGAAGTCCCGGCGGGTGCCTGCGTTGTCTTCTGCGTGAGACACGAGTTTCTCTCCTTTGCCCGGCCCGGAAAACAGGCCAATATCAGACGATGAGCCGCAAAACGAATTGGGGCTTCTGCGGGTTACTACACAACGGTTTGCCCTAGGTCCAGCGGACATTCGGGCGCAGATAACAGGAAAATGCAACTTTTGAGACTTGCGGTTTACCAACCAGACATTGCGCCGAATCTCGGCGCGATTTTACGCATCACCGCCTGCTTTGGCGTGCCTTTGGATGTGATCGAGCCCTGCGGCTTCCCGTTGTCGGACAAATCCCTTCGCCGCGCGGCCATGGATTACCGCGAGATGGCCGATTTCAAGCGGCATGATTCGTGGCAGGATTACCTGAACACAAGCCGTCCGGCGCGCCTTATCCTTCTGACAACAAAGGCAAAGACGGGAATCTGGGATTTCCGCTTTCTACCGGGCGACACCCTTATGACCGGACAGGAAAGCGCCGGCGTACCTGCGGAGGTGCACGCCGCATGTGATCATCACGTCTTGATTCCGATGCCCGGCGGCGGGCGCAGCCTGAATGTGGCGGTCGCGGCGGGGATCGCCCTGTCAGAAGCGATGCGCCAGCTTCGTCCATAGCGCCGGTCCCGGCTGATCGACCCGAAATCAGAACCAATTGGGAAAATACCATGAACCTGCCGAAGACCTGGAAAACAAAGGCCGTGCTGGCCGCACTGATTCTGACCTTTGCCATCGGCAGCAAGGACGTTGAAAAACTGGGCGACCGGTTTCAGGTTGCGCTTCCGGTCATCGCGCTGGGTTGTTCCGCCGTCAACGGCCAGTTCGGGGATTTTCTGCTGCGCTATGTGATTCAGCTTGGGGTGGTGCATGGCAGCAAACACGCCCTTGGCGATGCGCCGGTCAATATCCGCCCGAACGGCGGCGGGTTGGGGATGCCGTCCGGCCATACGGCGACAGCGGCGCTTGGGGCCAGCAATCTGGTGCATGAATGTCTGGCCGGCAGTCCATGGGTTCAGGGTGCGGTGATCCTGACCGCCGGCTTTGTCGGCGGCTCCAGGATCGAGGCGGGCAAGCACGACATCTGGCAAGTTCTGGCGGGGGCATTGGCCGGGTGGGTGATTGATCGCGGTTTTCGCAAAACCTCGCCCCGCGGCGCACTGGCCCGGCTGTTTCACCGCGTCGCAGGCTGGTTCGGTCGGGGCGCAACCTGACGGACGACGCCCCGGCCTATTTCAAACCTTCGGAACGGTGTTCAGCATGCTTTCGCGCTGCGCGAATTGCTTTTGCCAGGCCGCCAGTTTCGGGCGCGCCGCGCGCCAGTCCCGCGCCCCGTGGCGGAAATCCAGATATTCCAGCGTACAGGCGACGGCCACCTGCCCCATGTTCAAGGCACCGCCCAGCTGCCCGGCCCAAGGGCCTTCGAGCGCATCCAGCGCACGGGTGATTTTCGCCCATTGCCCTTCCACCCAGGCAGGATAGCGGATTTCCTCTGGCCGCACCCGGCCTTCATATACCATCAGAATAGCGGCATCGAGCATACCATCCGCCAGCGCCTCCAGTGTCAGGACCGGCCAAAGCGCATCGCCCGCCGGATAAAGTTTGCCACCGGCGCGGTCGTCCAGATAGCGGCAGATCACCCGGCTGTCGAAAATGGCCGCACCGCTGTCCGTCACCAAGGCGGGGATTTTTCCCAAGGGGTTGTGATCGACCGGCATCGTGCCGGGATCAATCGGGGTGCCCGTGGCACCCACCACTTCCACGGCATCAAGCTGCCCGGTTTCGGCCAGCAGAACCATCACCTTGCGAACAAAAGGCGAGGCGGGAGAATAGAACAGCTTCATTTTAGATCTTTCTGAATTTCAGGCGGCCCAGCGCCGTTGCGTCAAACTCAAATCCCGGCCCGTCGGTTCCCAGCCGGACAACCCGCCGCCAGCGCGCCTGGGCATTGACCTGCGGACGGTCCTTCGGGCGATGGGCCGACAGGCCCTCATCAACCTGATCCAGCGCATCTTCACACAGTTGCGAAGTCTCAGAGCGGGCCAGGCGGCGGCTGACCGCATAGGCCGTCAGGGCAACCAGACCGTATCGCAGCGCCAGACCGGCAACGGGGGCAAGGGGCAGAGGCATGTCAGACTCCTGTAACTGGCTTTGCGACAACGCTATGCCGTCGCTTTGCCTTAATCAACTGCGGGCGGGTCGCGCATAAGATCGGCAATCGCCTCGACCTCCTGCCCGAAACCGTGCTTGCCAACCTGCGCAGCCGCGGCAAGCCGCGCTGTGTCCGGCTTGTTCTGGCTCAGCTTCCAGGTGCCGTCGACGGTGCCTACTTCCATTTCCACCGGCACGATCATTTTCATCAATCTGGCCAAGGCGTCGTCATCGACCTTATCGGTCAGCCATTCCGGCTTGGGGGCCAGGCGGATTTCAAATTCATGTGCCAGCCTGTCGAGGTGACCGCGCAGCGATTTCTCGGGTTTCAGTTTCAGATCACCCCGGATGTGCACTGCCACATAATTCCACGTCGGCACCTGGTTTTCCATGTCATACCAGTCGGGCGACACATAGCTGTCAGCCCCGCTGATCGCGAAAATCGCCGGTCGTTCGCCATTGGCCAAGGCCCGTGCAATCGGGTTTGACCGCACCAGATGCGCCTCGATCCGGCGGTAATTATCGGTGAAAATAAATGGCACATGGCTGATCAGCGGCCCCGCCTCGCCATTGATCGAAAGCACGCCGAAACCGCGCTTTTCGGCAAACTCCAGATTCTGTTGCCGGGCTGTGCCGCGATATACCGGATTAGGATGCATCGGGGCCATCCGCCGGGAATAGGGTTACCGGGTCACCGGCCTGCCATTTTGGATATGTCATCATAACGGCAGCGAACTCCTCAGAACTCAGAAACTGATCCAGCCAGAAAATCAGCCGCGACCAAGGTTGCGAATCAAACCACGTTCTGTCGACATTTGCAAACTGCCGCACGAAAGGCACGATGGCCATATCCGCCAGCGACTTCTGCCCGCCAAACAGCCAGTTGTGGTCCACAAGCAACGCGTCGAGCCGGTACAGGAATTCAGCCGCCCGGTCCCGTGCCGCAACCGGGTCGGCCCCGACGAAACGGTTGGCATATTTGTAGCGGTCCAGGTTTTGTTTGAAGCCCTGATCCGCCTCGCCAATCAACGCCAGCATTGTGGCCCTGTCACCGGTATTCGGGCGCAGCCAGGCCTGCGGATCGTTCTGGCGCAGGGCCCACAACATGATCTCTAGGCTTTCTTCAATCACCTTGCCGGTGCCGTCCACCAGAACCGGCACCGTTGCCTTGGCAGAGGCCGCGCGGAATTCCGGTGCTTTGTCCTTCAGGACAATCTCGCGCAATGCACAGACCTGCCCGCTGGCCCGCACCGCCAGCCTTGCCCGCATGGCATAGGGACAGCGCCGGAAGCTATAAAGGATTGGCAGATCCTCAGGCATAAAGCCGTGATCCGTCGGCACGCAGGATCTGCGCCTGCACGATGGAACCAACCGCCTGATCGGTTGCAAAATGCACCGGCGCAAAGGCTTCGGTCCGCCCCATGCGCGGGCTTTCCATCAACACGGACCGCATCTGCCCCGTCTGGGCGTCCAGATGCCGTTTGACCTGAAGATCACCAAGCGCGCGCAGTCGCGCGGCGCGTTCCTTGATGACGGATTTCTCGACCTGCGGCATGCGTGCCGCCGGGGTGCCCTGACGGATGGAATAGGGAAACACATGCAGCCATGTGAGACTGCATTCATCCACCAGCCGCAAGGAATTCTCGAACATCGCGTCAGTTTCAGTCGGAAACCCGGCGATGATATCGGCGCCAAACACCATATCCGGGCGCCGCGCCATGATCCGCTGGCAAAAATCTATCGCGTCGGCGCGCAAGTGCCGCCGTTTCATCCGTTTCAGGATCATATCGTCGCCCGCCTGCAAGGACAGATGCAGATGCGGCATCAGGCGCGGCTGAGTTTCGATCGCTTCGATCAACAGCGGATCGGCCTCGATCGAATCGATTGACGAAATCCGCAGACGCGGCAAATCGGGCACGCGTTGCAAAATCCCGGCGACAAGATCGCCAAGCCGCGGTTGCGCCGCCAGATCGGCCCCCCAACTGGTCATGTCAACGCCGGTCAGAACGACCTCAAGAAACCCCCGATCCACCAGCCGCTTGATCTGATCGATCACAATATCGGCGGGGACCGAACGCGAATTGCCGCGACCGAACGGAATGATACAGAAGGTGCAGCGGTGGTCACAACCGTTTTGCACCTGAACATAGGCCCGCGCGCGGCTGCCAAGGCCGTCAATCAACGGCGCGGGGGCGCGGGTCTCGGCCATGATATCGGCCACACGGGCCGGTGCGGGGGCGTCAGCGGCGCGGCCGGACAGGTCTTCCCAACTGGCCGGTTGCATCTTTTCTGCATTGCCCAGCACCAGATCCACCTCGGGCATCGCGGCAAAATCTTCCGGTTTGACCTGCGCCGCACAGCCGGTGACCACCAGCCGCGCCTGTGGATGCTCGCGCCGCAGTCGGCGGATTTTCTGCT
>JAURMY010000039.1 GCA_030830465.1 Alphaproteobacteria bacterium | reverse complement strand
TTGCCTATCCTGCGGCCCCACCTTAGAACGCGGCGCAGTGAAGGCCAAGCGGGGGCGGCAATGAATATCCTGATTTTAGGCAGCGGCGGGCGGGAACATGCGCTGGCCTGGGCGATCAAGCAGAACCCGAAATGCGATCGTCTGATCTGCGCGCCGGGCAATGCGGGCATGGATGCGATCGCCGATTGCGCCGATCTGGATATCCTGAACGGCGGGCTGGTGCGGGATTTCTGTGTGGAAAATGCCATTGAATTCGTGGTGATCGGCCCCGAAGCGCCCTTGGCCGCAGGTGTGGCCGACCGGCTGCGCGCGGCGGGCATCCTGACCTTCGGCCCCTCACAGGCCGCCGCCGAACTGGAAGCGTCCAAAGCTTTCACCAAGGCGGTTTGCGATGCGGCAAACGCCCCGACCGCTGGATATGCCCGTTTCACCGAGGCCGAACCGGCCAAGGCCCATATCCGCGCGCAGGGTGCGCCGATCGTGGTCAAGGCCGATGGACTGGCCGCCGGAAAGGGTGTGGTCGTGGCCATGACCGAGGCCGAGGCCCTTGCGGCGGTGGACGACATGCTGGGCGGCTCGATGGGGGCTGCCGGGGCGGAACTGGTGATCGAAGAGTTCATGGAGGGCGAAGAGGCGTCGTTGTTCGTCCTGTGCAACGGCGAAACCTGCCTGGCCATCGGTTCGGCACAAGACCACAAGCGGGTGTTTGACGGCGATCTTGGCCCCAATACCGGCGGCATGGGCGCCTATTCGCCGGCACCGGTTCTGACCGATGCACTGGAACAACAGGCGATGGACCGGATCATCCGCCCGACTTTGCGCGAAATGGCGCGGCGCGGCACGCCCTATCAGGGTGTGCTTTACGCGGGGCTGATGATCAAGGACGGGGCCTGCCGGCTGGTGGAATATAACGTGCGTTTTGGTGACCCGGAATGTCAGGTTCTGGCGATGCGGCTGGGGGCGCAGATGCTGGACCTGTTGCTGGCCTGCGCGGAAGACCGGCTGGATCAGGCGCAGGTGACCTGGGCCGATGACCATGCCCTGACGGTGGTCATGGCCGCCAAAGGCTATCCCGGCGCCTATCAGAAAGGCAGCGCCATTCACGGGCTGGACGCCCTGCCCTCAACCTCCAGGCAAGAAGTGTTTCACGCCGGAACCCGCAGCAGCGACGGCATGATCCTGTCCAGTGGCGGCCGCGTGCTGAATGTCAGTGCCCGCGGCAACAGCCTGCGGGCGGCGCGGGATCTGGCCTATGATATGGTGGACCGGATCGACTGGCCTGACGGGTTTTGCCGCCGCGACATCGGCTGGCGCGCGCTGTGATCCAAGCGGGGATGGCCCTTGTTTCGGCGCGCCGTTGCAAATCGCAATGACGGCTATTAACGCCCCAAAGCCATGTTGATCCGCGCCGCGATAAGCCGGGCGAACAAGCGCGCCGGAAACCGCCGATAGGCCGGAGCGTCGTCAGGCAGCGCCGTTTCGGCCTGACGAAACCGGATATTGGTGCGCATTTCGACCGGCGGGCGCATGTTCGTTTCAAACCGGTTGGCATAGGCCGACACCCAATGCCCGCGCCTGAATTTCAGGTACATGGCCGTGTTGCAGCAGGTGGCGACATATCTGAATGTCGGCGAAGTATCTTTCAGGTGATAGCCTTTCAACAAGGATTCGCCCGCCACACAGCGAAAGCGATCATCGCGATAGGTCAGATAGGCAGCACCGCCATCGGTATCCAAAACCGGCGCTGCGGCGGGCAACGCTTCGATCAGCCGACCACCGGCCTGACAATCCTTGCAATAACACACCGCCGACAGGATCGGTTCGCCCGTCGCCTCGCACCGCGCCTGTCCGCAGACGCAGGTGGATATGCGGATGGTTTCGTTCATGGCCATGCACCTGCATATCGGGCGTCTTGGGGGCCTTCACCCCGAAGCTTTACGGCGTGCCGCAGGCCATTGCGGTCTTGAAGGATTGCGGCCCGGAAAACGCCCCGACAACGCGGCTGTTCAGCCGTCCGTCCGACAGGCGCGTCGCCATGATGCTTTGCCAATCCGCGCTTGCGGTGATGATTTCCGGCCCCTGCCCGCAATCCCTGATACCGCCGGAAATATAGTCCTGCCCGATCTGGTGGTTGGTCAGGCCGGTTTTTGCGGCCACAAAGGTCAGTTTCCCCGCGGCAAACCGCCAGACCTTCAATTCTTTGCTGAGGTGCGGCTTTTCCACATAGGCCAGTTCCGGCAGACCGTCGCCGTCCAGATCGGCCGACCCGGCCGGGGCCAGCCAGCGGTGCGGGCGGCCCAGAAAGGGGGTGGCATCGACCAGACCGCTTTCGTCATAGATCGACAGACGCGCGCCAAGGGCCAGATCGGTTTCCACCACCATCACGCTGGTCAGACTGTCCTCGTCCAATATGATGCGGGGCGACAGGTCTTCAAACACCCGGTTTTCGGGCAGGCGCAAAATGAACTGCCGGATATCCCGGCTTTCGCAGCCCTGACACATGTCAACGGTCAGGACCAGCGCGCCCCACTCGACCGCATCGCCCAGGATCGCATGGTCGTAGCGTGTTGTCGGCTCGGCGAATTCGGCCTTGATGATCACGTTGGGCGGCGTTGCGGCGACCTGTCCTGCAAACAGGCATGCCGCGGATATGGCCGCCCAAAGGCGCATCAGATTTGTTTTTCGGGCATCCGCACGACCAGCCCGTTCAGGGCGTCGGATACTTTCAACTGGCAGGTCAGGCGCGATTTCGCCGGATCGGGTTCCCATGCGAAATCCAGCATGTCCTCTTCCATCGCGTCCTTGGCCGGCAGTTTGGCAACCCAGGCATCATCCACATAGACATGGCAGGTGGAACAGGCGCAAGCGCCGCCGCAATCGGCCTCGATTCCCGGAATGTTATTGTCGCGCGCGCCTTCCATCACGGTCAGCCCGTTTGCGACCTCGACAACATGTTCGGTCCCGTTGTGTTCGATATAAGTGATTTTTGCCATGTCTCGTCCTGCAATCTTGATCCCCGCTGTCTAATCGGCTTTTTCAGGCGTTCCAACCCTTTTTTACCGCGACTGAAAGAGATGTGATAAACGGTTCGGCATGACCGATGGGAGGGGATCATGACACTCAAGGTTATCGGGGCCGGATTTGGCCGCACGGGCACGGTTTCCATGCATCAGGCGCTGGAGCGTCTGGGCTTTGGCCCGTGCCATCACATGATGTCGCTCGGCATCGACGACGTGCAAAAGCGCCTGTGGCGGGAACTGGTCGCCGGCGGAAAACCTGACTGGAACGCGCTGCTGGGCGGCTTTGGCGCCTGTGTCGACTGGCCCGCGGCCCATTACTGGCGCGAGCTGATGGCGGCCTTTCCGGATGCCAAAGTTGTGCTGACATGGCGCAGTGCCGAAAGCTGGTGGGACAGCTTTTCGCAAACCATCATGTTTGCCGCCACCCTGGGTGCCCCGGAATCCGTTGGTGTGGCGTTGATCGGCAATCAGGTTTTCGGCGGCAAGGCCAATGACCGCGATCATGCGATTTCGGTCTATAACGCCCATGTTCAGGCGGTTCTGGCTGAGGTTCCGTCAGGGCGGTTGATCCTGCACAGGCTCGGGGACGGCTGGGGGCCTTTATGTGCGGGCCTTGGGGTGCCGGTTCCGGATCAGCCATACCCGTCCACCAACACCACAAAGGATTTTCAGGCCCGCGACAAACGCTGACTTGGCAGGGCGGGCATGATGTTCTATATTTGTTCTTATGATGCCTTACCGCCCCACATGGCCGCGTCCGCCTGCCGCCCTGCCGCATAACCGGCTGGATGAACCGCCTGCGGGTGCGCTGGTGACGGTTGCCGGGCTGGTTCTGGTGCGCCAGCGGCCCGGCACCGCCAAGGGCGTGATCTTTATCACGCTTGAGGACGAGACCGGGATTTCCAACATCGTGGTCTGGGAAAAGACCTATGAGACATACCGCCGGGCGGTGGTCGCCGGGCGGCTGCTGCGCGTCACCGGCCATATCCAGCGCGAGGGGCTGGTCGTGCATATCGTCGCGCGGCAGATTGAGGATATTTCCCCGATGCTGGATGAATTGCTGCGCCCGGCGGCAGGTTAGATGCGGGCGTGAATTCTGCTTTCGTTTCAGGGCGTTTCGCGCTACCCTGAAAAGAAAACGGAACGGGCAGTATGAAGTTCCTTACAAAAACAGCAGCCGGCTGCGCCGTCAGCGCCCTGTGCGCCTGCACGACCATGGGCTTAAGCGGGATCGAGGACACCTCGGCCAGCGAAGACCTGTTGCCGCCGAATGCCGAGCAGGGCGCCTGTTACGGCCATGAAATCCGGCCGGCGGTTTTTGAAACCGTCACCCAGCATGTGGTGGCGCGCGAAGCGACCTATGACGACAAGGGCAGGCTGTTGACCCCGACCGCCTACCGCACGGATACCGTGCAAAAAATGGTGCGCGACCGGGATTATGTCTGGTTCAAGAAGCCCTGCCCGCAAGATATGGACGACCAGTTTGTTGCCTCGGTTCAGCGGGCGCTGAAGGCGCGCGGCCTCTATGCCGGGCAGATCAGCGGCGAATACGATCAGCGCACCCGCCGCGCCATTCGCAAGTTCCAGAGACCATTGGGCATTGACAGCGGCACCCTGTCGCTGGACGCCGCCCGCAAACTGGGACTGGTCGCGGTTGAGCGGCAAAAAGCCAAATCAGACAGCTAACACGGCCCTAAAGCGAATTGCGTTATTACCTGGAGCAAATTGCATCACCTAACGCGTTGAAATCTTTGATTTCAGGCAGCGTTCGGGATTCCAGATAAACGCATTTCGCGCGTGACCGCTGGCATCTTAGTCGTCAAGCGACAAAGCCACAAAGCGCGGTTCGCCCGAGCGGCGGACCAGAAGCAGGATCGAAGACCGCCCGGCCTCGCGCGCCTGATCCA
>JAURMY010000293.1 GCA_030830465.1 Alphaproteobacteria bacterium | reverse complement strand
CTTGGCATGGATCAAGGGCCGCACCTGATGGCCGGTCTCACCAACCGGCTGCGCGATTTCCGCGAACAGGCCGGATTGACCCAGGCGGCCCTTGCCGAAAGGATCGGGGTCAGCCGCAAAACCGTCAACACGATTGAAAACGACGTGTTCGTGCCTTCGACCGTGCTGGCGTTGAAACTGGCGAAATCGCTTGGCACCAGCGTCGAGGCGATTTTCAGCCTTGAAGACGATACCTGAACCGTTAGGGTGGCTTCGAAATAACCGGAGCCGCCCTATGAATTTCGACGAGATGATCGAACGCCGCAACACCCATTCCGCCAAATGGGACATGATGGAAACCTTTTATGGCGTGGCCCCGGAAGACGGCATCTCGATGTGGGTGGCCGATATGGATTTCCGCCCGCCGCAAGCGGTCAACGACGCCTTGCAAAAGCGGGTGGACCACGGGGTTTTCGGCTATTTCGGAAATGACAAGGAATACAAGGCCTCGATCAATTGGTGGATGACCAACCGCCACGGCTGGGAGGTGGACCCCGACTGGGTGTTCTCGGCACATGGACTGGTCAACGGCACGGCAATGTGCGTCCATGCCTGGACCGATCCCGGCGATGCGATCCTGTTGTTCTCGCCGGTTTATTACGTGTTTTACCGGGTCATTGAGGCGGCCGGGCGCAGGGTGACGGAATCCCCTTTGGTCAACAATAATGGCCGCTATGAAATGGATCTGGAGGACGCCGAACGCCGCCTGACCGGGCGCGAGAAAATGGTGGTGATTTCCTCGCCGCACAATCCGGGCGGGCGCTGCTGGACCGAGGACGAGTTGAAGGCGTTGGGGGCCTTCTGTCAGAAACACAATCTGATGCTGGTCTCAGACGAGATTCACTGCGATCTGGTCTATCCGGGGCAAAAACACGTGCCGGCAATCAAGGTTCTGCCGGATATGCTGGACAAGCTGGCGATGCTGACCGCACCGACCAAGACCTTCAACATCGCGGCGGCGCATAACGGCAACATCATCCTGCCCGATGCCACCCGCCGCAAGGAAATGGAAACGGCGATGTTCGGCCTCGGCCTCAGCCCGAACCCCTTTGGGCTGCATATGGAAACCGCCGCCTATTCGCCCGAGGGCGCCGCCTGGGTCGATGAGTTGATGGCTTATCTTGACGGCAACCGGAAGGCATTTGACGCGGGCATAGCCGCCATTCCCGGCCTTAAATCCATGCCACTGGAGGCGACTTATTTGTCCTGGGTGGATTTCACCAACACGGGCATGCCGATGGATGAAGTGCGCCGCCGGATCGAGAAAGATGCGCGGATTGCCGCGTCGCACGGCTATACGTTCGGGGCCGGGGGCGAATCTTTCATGCGCTTTAACATCGCGACCCCGCGCGCCCGGGTGGTTGAGGCGGTCACGCGGTTGCAACAGGCCTTTGCGGACCTTCAATAAACGCGCACCCTACCGCGCAGTGTTTTTCCGCACCCGTTCCCTTTTCAGGGGTCGGGTGCGGCCGTTTCCGACAGGTCGATTGGCCCCAATGGCAGTTCCCGACCGGACGCTGCCCGGTTTTTCAGGGGTTTCTGCACCGCAGCACTTGCATGCCGCGCCGCAACATAATACCAAAAGTCCCAGCAAAAACGAAACATCCTTACTGAACGGAACCGCCATGAGCTTTCGCATTCAACCTGCCGCCCCCGCCCGCCCCAATCGTTGCCAACTGTTCGGACCGGCCTCTAATGCCAAGCTGTTTGAAAAGATGGCCGCCTCCGGGGCCGATGTGATCAATCTGGACCTTGAGGATTCAGTGGCACCTTCGGACAAGGCCGCCGCACGGGCTTTAGCGGTCAAGGCGATCAATGAAGTCGACTGGGGTCGGAAACACCTGTCGGTGCGGATCAATGGTTTGGACAGCCCCTATTGGTATCGCGACGTTGTCGATGTGATCGAACAGACCAACGGCCGTCTGGATCAGATCATGATCCCCAAGGCCGGTTGCGCCGGTGACATTTACGCCGTGGACGCGCTTGTTTCGTCAATCGAAGCCGCGACCGGCAAGACAAAGCGCATCAGTTTCGAAGCCATTATCGAAACCGCCGCTGGACTTGCCCATGTTGAGGAAATCGCCGCCGCCAGCCCGCGCATGCAGGCGCTGTCGCTGGGGGCCGCTGATTACGCAGCCTCGATGGGGATGCAGACCACCGGAATTGGTGGCACGCAGGAGGATTATTATATGCTGCGCGAGGGCGACCGCTTTTGGTCCGACCCCTGGCATATGGCCACCGTGGCCATCGTTTCGGCCTGCCGCACCCACGGTTTGCTGCCGGTCGACGGCCCGTTCGGCGATTTTTCCGACGACGAAGGCTTCCGCGCCCAGGCCCGCCGGTCTGCCACGCTTGGCATGGTAGGGAAATGGGCGATCCACCCGAAACAGATCGCCCTGGCCAACGAGGTTTTCACCCCGTCCGAAGCGAAAGTGACCGAAGCCCGAGAAATCCTGGCCGCGATGGAAAAAGCCAAGGCCGAGGGCCAGGGCGCCACCGTCTACAAGGGCCGCCTGGTCGATATCGCGTCAAT
>JAURMY010000292.1 GCA_030830465.1 Alphaproteobacteria bacterium | reverse complement strand
TAAAGGGCGGCCAGATGCGGCGCCATTTCGGCGGCCTCCCCCAGTCGGCTGGGCGCACCGGGGCGCATGATGACCACGCCTTCCTGCAGGCACAGGGCGGTGTCCTCGACAAACACGCTGTCGGGAAAGTCGGGCAGGGCAGGCAGTTCCACAACGGTTGCGCCGGTCGATTTCAGTGCGGCGATGTAATCCGCGTGATGGGCCTGCATCAGGGCCAGATCCGGCGCGCCGGTGTCGACCGCGCGCAGTCCGTCAATGATGCTGGGCGCGGGCTTGCGGGTGATCGCATGGGTGAAGCGGTAGGATCGGTCGGACATCGGGGGCCTCGTGGATTTGGTTCGAGATCAGGCAGCGGTAAGATGCGAAATAAGGGCCGCGTTGGCAAATCATGACGGACCTTTTGGATGTTACCCCGGCATCCGCGCCTCGGCCATGCCGGCATACCAGCTGGACCCGTAAGGGATCGCCTCATCGTCAAAGTTATAGGCCGGGTGGTGGCACATAGCGGTGTCGCCATTGCCCAGAAAGATATAGGCACCGGGGCGGGCCTCCAGCATATAGGCGAAATCCTCGGCCGGCATGATCGGGTCGGTTGCGTCATCCACATGGGCGGACACTTTGCGCGCCACATCGGCGGCAAAGGTTGTGTGCTCGGGTGTGTTCATGGTGACCGGATAGCCCGGCACCCAGTCCACCACCGCCGTCGCCCCCAGGGTTTTGGCGGTGCCTTCGGCGATTTCAAACACCCGCTTTTTGGCGAATTCGCGGTATTCCGCATCCAGCGTGCGCACGGTGCCTTCCATCACCACCTGATGGGCGATGACATTGCTGGCCACGCTGTCGGTCTTGAAGGTGCCAACGGTCAGCACCACCCGTTTGACCGGGTTGACATTGCGCGACACGATGGTTTGCAGGCTCAGCAGGATTTGCGCCGCCACAAGGGTTGTGTCCACGGCCTCATGCGGGGCGGCGGCGTGGCCGCCCTTGCCGGTAACGGTGATGGTAAACTCATCCGACGAGGCCAGCAAAGCGCCGGGCCGGATCGCGAAATGGCCGACCGGATGGCCGGGCATGTTGTGCATGCCGTAAACTTCCTGAATGCCGAACCGGTCCATCATCCCGTCATCGACCATGGCCTTGCCCCCGGCGCCGCCTTCTTCTGCGGGTTGGAAAATGACGCAGGCTGTGCCGTCAAAGGCGCGGGTTTCACAAAGGTATTCGCCGCCCCCAGCAGCATCGCGGTGTGGCCGTCATGGCCGCAGGCATGCATCTTGCCCGGCGTCTTTGAGGCATAGTCAAGCCCGGTGATTTCATGAATCGGCAGGGCGTCCATATCGGCCCGAAGGCCGATCACCTTGCCCGATGTGGTGCTGTGGCCCTTGATCACGCCGACAACGCCGGTGCGGCCGATGCCCTCAATCACCTCGTCACAGCCGAACTGGCGCAGCAGGTCGGCCACCCGGGCGGCGGTGCGGTGCACTTCATAGAGGATTTCAGGGTGCTGATGGAAATCGCGGCGCCAGCCGGTGATTTCGGCGTGCAGATCGGCAAAACGGTTCTTGACGGGCATGATGGACCTATAGATTTGTGCGCCGCCACTGTTGCCGTGACGCCGGCAAATTGCAAGGGCGGTTCAGATCTCGGCGACGGCCTTGAGGATGTCGGGCGACAAGGTGTGGCCGACGGCGCGGGCATTGCGTTCCACCTGTGCGGGCGTGCTGGCCCCGGCGATCACGCTGGGCACCACCGCGTCGCGCAAAAGCCAGGAAAACGCCAGATCAATCAGCGCCAGTCCGGCGGTTTCCACGACCGCCTGCAATTGCCCGGCGCGGGCCAGTTTGGCCTCGGTCAGGAACTTATCCGCCAGCGGTTTTGATCCGGCCAGTCGGCTGCCTTCCGGGGCGGGCCGGCCGGATTTGTACTTGCCGCTGAGCAAACCGCTTTCCAGCGGGAAATAGGGCAACAACCCGACGCCGTATTTCTGGCAGGCGGGGATCACTTCGGTTTCGACCTTGCGGTCAAGCAGGCTGTAGCCCTCTTGCGTCACGACATATCGCGCAAGCCCCAGTTCGCGGGCCAGAAACTGCGCTTCAACCACCTGCCAGCCGCTGACATTGCTGGACCCGATATAGCGCACTTTGCCAGCCTTGATCAGGGTGTCAAAGGCGGCAAGGGTTTCCTCGATCGGGGTTTCCGGGTCCGGCCAGTGAAACTGCAACAGGTCAATATGATCGGTGCCAAGCCGGCGCAGACAGGCCTCAACCGCCTGAAGGACATAGGCTTTGGAGCCGCCTTTCAGCTTGCCCTCGGCGTCCATCGGGCCGCCGACCTTGGTGGCCAGAACCGCCTGATTGCGCCGCTTGCCCAGGCCTTTGCCCAGAATGGTTTCCGAGGCCCCCTGAACCCCCATCGGGTAAATATCGGCGGTGTCAAACAGGGTCACCCCGATATCGAGTGCCGCGTGGATCACGGCATGCGAGGCCGCTTCGTCCAGCCGCCCGCCGAAATTGTTGCAGCCAATCCCAAGGCTTGAAACCATCAAATCGCTGTTGCCAACTTTGCGCATATCCATGTTCTTATCCCACATTCAGGCCGATAAACCGGTCCATCGTTGTCTGATCCACCGACAGGGCCGCTGATGCCCCCTGCCACACCACCCGGCCGCGTTCCAGAATAAGCGCCGTGTCCGTGGCCGCAAGGGCGGCTGCGGCGTGTTGTTCGACCATCACCAGCGCCATGTTGCTTTCGGATTTCATCCTTGCGATGGCGGTACCCAGTTCCTCAACCACGATGGGGGCCAGTCCCTCAAGCGGTTCGTCCAGCAGCAAAAGCGACGGGTTGGTGGCAAGGGTGCGACCGATCGCCAGCATCTGCTGTTCGCCACCCGACAGTTGATTGCCTTTGTTGGCGCGGCGTTCCTGCAACCGGGGGAACAGGTCAAACACTTTGGCGATGTCCCAAAAGCCGGGGCGGGCGACCACCTCCAGATTTTCCTGAACCGTCAGGGACTGAAACACGTCGCGTTCCTGCGGCACCCAGCCCAGACCGGCGCGGGCGCGGTCATGGGTTTTCATCCGGGTGATGTCTTGCCCGCGCCACAGGATGCGCCCGCCGGTCTGTTTGGTCAGGCCCATGACGGTCTGGATCAGGCTGGATTTGCCCACCCCGTTGCGGCCCAGCAGGGCCAGCCCGGCCCCTTCTGCAAGGGTCAGGCTGACATCGTCGATCACCACCGCGCCGCCATAGCCTGCGGTCACGTTTTCCAGTTCCAGCAGGGCGTCAGACATGGGCGTCCCCCAGATAGACTTGGCGCACACGCGGATCGGCCTTGATCTGATCGGGCGTGCCTTCCAGCAGGATCGCACCCTGAACCAGCACGGTGATATGTTTGGCGAAGGTGAAGACAAGGTTCATGTCATGCTCGATAAACAGGATCGAGATATCGGCGGGCAGGGCGGCGATCACCTTGAAAAGCTCCCCGCTTTCGCCCTTGGGCACGCCCGCAGCGGGTTCATCCAGCAACAGGACTTTGGGCTTTGCTGCCAGAGCCAAGGCGATTTCCAGCAACCGCTGCTGACCATAGGCCAGTGCGCCGGTCGGGCGTGTGGCATGGTCGGCAAGCCCGATTTTTGCCAGCAGATCATAGGCTTCGGTCAGTTCAGCCTCGCGCCGGGACAGGGGCAGGACCCAATGGCCGGACACGCCGTTGCGTTCACAAATCGCCATTGCGACACTTTCCAGCGGCGTCAGCTTGGCAAACAGGGTGTTGATCTGAAAGGTCCGCACAAGACCGGCCTTGACCCGCCGGTAGGGTTCCGCACCGGTGACATCGGACCCGTGCAGCAAGACCTGCCCGCCGTCCGGCTGCAAGCGCCCGGTGACCAGATTGATCAGCGTGGTTTTGCCCGCCCCGTTCGGCCCGATCAGCGCATGACGCCCGCCCTCGGGCAGGCGCAGGGAAATATCGTCGGCCACGACAAGATTGCCAAAGGACCGGTTCAGGCCGCGGGTTTCCAGCGCCAGCGTCATTTGCGCACCCGTTCCAAGAGCGCCGTCAGCCCGCCCAGAATGCCGCGGGGCATGAACAAAACCACGATCATCAGCAAAAGACCGATCCAGAAATACCAGTATTGCGGATTCATATCGCTAAGCTGGTCTTTGGCGACCATGAAGATGATCGCGCCAAGGATCGCGCCATAAAGCCGCCCGGTGCCGCCCAGGATCAGCATGATCGCCACATCGGCCGAGCGTTGAAAGCCGGGCATTTCGGTGCTGACGGCTTCGGTCGTCTGGGCCAGAACCGCCCCGGCGACACCGGCGAAAATCGCCGAGATCACAAAGATCTTTTGCAGATGCGCCCGGTTTGGCGCGCCCAGGGCCGTTGTGCGGACCGGGTTCTCGCGGATGGTTTCCAGCGTCAGGCCGAAGGGCGAATTCACCAGCATCCGGCTGATTAAAAAGATGACAAAACACACGGCCAAAGCATAGCCATAGCCGGTATAGACCCAGAACGAAAATTTCCAGATGCCCAGCAAGGGCCAGGTATCAACCCCCTGCAACCCGTCCGAGCCGCCGGTCAGCCAGTCCAGCGAATTGGCCAGTTCGACGGTCAGAAATCCCAGCCCGAGGGTGATCATCAACAGGGCCAGATGCTGAACCCGCACGATCATGAAACTGACCAGCCAACCAACCAGTCCGGTGATCGCCCCGGCAAACAGCAGGCCGGTGACCGGCTCGCCCCAGCCCTGTGCCGACAGGATGCCCGCGGCATAGGCCCCGATCCCGAAAAACGCCGCATGGCCCAGCGAAATGATCCCGGCATAGCCCAAAATCAGGTCCAGCGAGATGCAAAAGGCGGCGGCCACGGCGATCTGGCTGGCCAGCGACAGATAGGTCGGAAAGAACGCATAGGGCAGCACCAGTGCCGCCAGCCAGAACAGGATTTCAAAGATTGAAATCCTTTCCCTGCGCCTGATCCATGTCTTGGGGTCCATGATGCTTACCTTTTTCCGAACAGGCCGCCGGGGCGCAGAAACAACAGGGTGACCATGAACAGGTAGATCAGAAAGGCGCCAAGCTCGGGGATGAAATATTTCCCCGCCACGTCAAACAGACCCAGACAGGCGGCGGCCACGAAACTGCCCCAGATCGAGCCCAGCCCGCCGACGGCGACAACGATCAGCACCGGCACCAGAATGTGAAAGCCAAAGGACGGGTCGAGCGACAGGATGTCGATCGCCAGTGCGCCGCCCAGTCCCGCAAGGCCCGAACCCAGGGCAAAGGTCAGTGCGAAAATCCGGTTGACGTTCAGGCCCAGCCCGCGGGCGACGCGCTGATTGTCAACGGCGGCGCGGATTTTTGCGCCAAACCGGGTATATTCCAACAGCCAGACAACGCCGCCGGTCAACAGGACGGCGGCGATCACCAGAAATATCCGGTAAGACGGCAGCTTGGCCCCGGCGAACTCGACATAGCCGGTCAGATAGTCGGGCAGCGCAACCGACTGGTTGACCGATCCGAACAGATAGGCCGCCACGGCCGAGGCGGTGAAAACCAGCCCGATGGTGAACAGAACCTGATTAAGCTCGCCCGCATTATAGAGCCTTCGAAACAGCGTCACTTCAAAAGCGGCGGCGACAAGGGCGGTCACCGCAAAGGCAAAGGGCAGGGTCAGCAGGAAATTCACCCCCAGCGTCTGGACCATGAACAGGGTCACATAGGCCCCGAGCATGGCAAAAGCGCCATGCGCCAAATTGGTGAAATTCATCATGCCCTGAGTCACCGACAGCCCGACCGACAGCAAGAACAGCAACATGCCATAGGCGATGCCGTCAAACAAAACTGCCAGAAGTTGGCTCATCAGGTCGGGCTTTCCGGGACGAAGCGCCGCCGCAAAGGGCTTGCGGCGGCGCAGGTTTCAGGGCCGTTCAGGCCGGGTTACTTGGCGTTGTCGATCTGGTCGATCACAACGTTTGTGGGCTTGCCGTCCACCATCTGAACTTCGCGGATCCAGATGGTCTGAACCACGTCGCCGGTTTCGGCATCAATCCCCATCATGCCGCGCGGGCTTTCCCATGTCAGGCCTTTTGAAGCCTTTTCAAGGGCTTCGCCGGACAGATCGCCATTGGCGGCCTTGATCGCCTCATAGATGGCGTGCATGCCGTCATAGGCCCCGATCGAATAGATGTCGGGATCACGACCATTGTTGGCGGCACGGTAGGCGGCGACGAATTCCTTGTTCATGGCGCTGTCGCGGTGGGTGTCATAGTGATAGGCGGTGATGATTCCAACGGAGGCATCGCCCATGGCGGCCAAGGCCGCGTCATCGGTCAGCTCACCCTGACCATAGATCTTGGTGGTGGCCGAGGTCACGCCGCGTTCCGCCAGCGCCTTGCCCAAAGCCGGGGGTTGGGTGCCGCCGGGAACCCAAACATAGATCGCTTCGGGTTTGGCATCGGCAATCCGCTGTACGAAAGGCGCAAAGTCGGGGTTGACGACGGGCGAACGGTCCGCGCCGACCATCTTGCCGCCTCCGGCTTCAAAACCGGCCGCGAATGCGTCACCCGAGCTGATGCCGGGGCCGTAATCGGTGACCAGCGAATAAACGCCCTTCACGCCCTGTTT
>JAURMY010000291.1 GCA_030830465.1 Alphaproteobacteria bacterium | reverse complement strand
TCCGGCGTGGTCACGGCGCTGGTTGGCGGCCTGCTGGCCATTGCCTGTGTGAACGGGACGGGGCAGGGGCTGACGATCCAGCAGACCTTTCTGGTCACCACGCTGGTCTGGGTCATGCTGCCGCTGTTTGGCGCCTTGCCGTTCTTTTTCGGCGCGACCGAGGCCCGCTTTGTCGATGCCTTCTTTGAGGCGGTTTCGGGGCTGACCACCACCGGTTCAACGGTGTTCAGCGGGCTTGATGACCTGCCGCGCGGCCTGTTGCTGTGGCGCGGCCTGCTGCAATGGTTCGGCGGGGTCGGGATCATCGTGGTTGCGATGGTGTTCCTGCCGACGCTGAAAGTGGGCGGCATGCAGATTTTCCGCTCAGAAGGGTTTGAAACGCTTGGAAAAATCCTGCCCCGCGCGGCCGAGATCGCGCGGCAGATCTCGATCATCTATTTCGGCCTGACCGCCCTTTGTTATCTGTGCTATCTGGTCGTGGGCATGTCATCTTTTGATGCGCTTGTGCATGCGCTGACCACGCTTTCGACCGGCGGGTTTTCCAATTACGACGCCTCATTCGGCACCTTTCAGGGCCCGGCGGAATATGTCGCCTCGGTCTTCATGATCCTCGCAAGCCTGCCTTTCGTGCGCTATGTCCAGGTTTTGGCCGGATCGGCCCGGCCGCTGCTGCGCGACGTTCAGGCGCGGGATTTTGTGCTGTTGATCTTTCTGCTGGTGCTGGTGGTGACCGTTTACCGGATCTATGCCAATGGCGACCATCTGGAACATTCGGTCCGCGAAGCCCTGTTCAACGTCACCTCGATCATTTCCGGCACCGGCTATGCCAGTGTGGATTATCAGCTTTGGGGCAATTTCCCGATTGTTCTGTTCTTTCTGATCGGGCTGGTCGGCGGCTGTGCCGGGTCAACCTGTTGTTCGGTCAAGATTTTCCGCTATCAGCTGCTGTTTGCCTCGATCCGCGCCCAAATCCAGAAACTGCATTCGCCCAGCGGTGTTTTCATGCCGCGCTATGATGGCCGGCCCGTGGCCGAAAACATCCTGTCCTCGGTGATTGCGTTTTTCATGATGTTCATGGTGTCGCTGGCGGTGTTTTCGATCTTACTGGGATTTACCGGCCTTGACATGATCACCTCGATTTCCGGCGCGGCCACGGCTTTGGCCAATGTCGGCCCGGGGCTGGGATCGGAAATCGGGCCTTCGGGGAATTTCAGCGGCTTGAATGATCCGGCGAAATGGTTGTTGATTGCAGCCATGTTGATCGGCCGGCTAGAGCTGATGTCGGTCTATGTTCTTTTCACCTTCAGTTTCTGGCGGAGCTAACATGCAACACCAAACCCGTCCTTTGGGCGCACAGATGTCCTTGGCGCTGAAAGCGCGTGGGGTCGATGTGATTTTCGGTATTCCGGGGGTTCACAATATCGAACTTTACCGTGGGATCGAACAGGCGGGCATCACCCATGTTCTGGCGCGCCATGAACAGGGTGCCGGCTTTATGGCCGACGGTTACGCGCGGGCGACCGGCAAGCCCGGTGTGGCCTATGTGATCACCGGCCCCGGGGTCTGTAACATCATGACACCCATGGGTCAGGCCTATAGCGATTCCGTGCCGGTTCTGGTGATCGCTTCCTGTCTTGAGCGCGAACACCGCAGCATGGGACGCGGGCGCTTGCATGAAATGCGCGATCAAGAAGCCGCCGCCGCCACCGTGACCGACTGGAGCCGGACCGCCCCGGACGGCAAGGCCGCTTTCGGACTGATCGACAAGGCATTCATTGAATTTGCCGGTGCGCGCCCGCGCCCGAAATATATTCAGGTGCCGATTGACGTTCTGGGGGCCGCCAGCGCCCCCGCGCCAGAACCATTGCCCCGTCCGCAACGCCCCGAGGCCGCGATTTCGGCGGTCAAGGCCGTGGCCGACAGGCTGGCCTTGGCGCGGCGTCCGCTTTTTGTGTTTGGTGGCGGTGCCTCGGCGGCGGCAGATGCCGCGCGGCGGGTTCTGAACCTGACCGGTGCCGCCAGTTTTTGCACCTATGCCGGGCGCGGCATCATTCCCACGACCCATCCGCTGAACTTCGGCCCGATCCTGCCGCGGGGGGAAACGGCCGGTATCATCGGTTCGGCGGATCTGGTCATCGCGATTGGCACCGAACTGGCCGAGGTTGATTTATGGCGGGACGAATTGGGCCACACCGCCCCTCTAATCCGTGTAGATATTGACCCCCACAGCCTTGCGGACTGGCACCGCGCAGACCAGCAGGTCCTTGGGGATGCGGGCGCGTTTCTGGCGCAACTGGCCAAGGCCTGTGAAGGGCGGAAGACCGCAACCGGCTGGACCGCAGAGGAGGTCGCCAAAGCCCAGCGCAAAGCCCTGGCCGAAGTTGAGGCGGAGCGGCGCGGCATCGGGCGGATCGTCACCGCGATGCAAGATGTGTTGCCGCCGGAATGCCTGTTCTTTTCCGATATGACCCAGTTCGCCTATGTCGGCAAAGAGGTTTACCCCATTGATCAGCCCGGCCGCTGGCATCATCCCACCGGTTTTGGCACCCTTGGCTATGCTTTGCCTGCCGCGATCGGCGGCAAGATCGGCGTCGGGACCGCACCCGTGGTGGCACTGATCGGGGATTATGGGTTTCATTATACGATGCAGGAACTGGGCGTCGCAGTCGAACTGGGCCTCAGCCTGCCGATCATCCTGTGGGACAATGGCAAACTGAAAGAGATCGAGGATTCCATGCGCCGCGCGCAGATCGCGCCAAACGCCGTGGTGGCCCGCAATCCCGATTTCTGCAAACTGGCCGAAGCGTTCGGGGCCGCCTCTTGCATACCCGCCGATCTGGCCGGGCTACAGGCGGCGCTGGCCAAAGCCCTTCAGACGCCGGGGCCGACGCTTATTCACGTGACACCCGACATCATCTGACCTGACGCTTATTTCCAGCAGGACAGTTTCACGGTGAATTCACCCGCCATATAGGCCATATCGACCGGATCCACCGCGTCAAAGGATGTGGCATGGCCAAAGCGGATGTTCTGGGCGGTCAGGAAATCGGTGATCACCCTGGATTTCAGCGCGAAATTGACTGAATCCGGCAGGTTGCCGTGATCGTCATCACGCCGCATCTGCATGGCGATCACGGCCCCACGGTCGTCCAGAACCGGCCCGCCGATATCACCGTCCTCCAGATAGGCCGAAACCCTGATCTGGTTCTGGTCGCCCAGCGTCCCGTCCGTATCGGTCAATGTGCCATAGTTCAGGGCGGCAACCGTCATCACCTCTGGAAACGAGAAGCCGGCGATCGAAACCGGTGTGCCGCGCTCGGGTTCCTCGTTTGAAAACAGGGCAAAGGCCGGCGGCGTAAAGGGTGATTTGGGCGACAGGACCACCAGTTCAGCGGCCGGATCGGTCGCGGTGACAAGCAAGGTCACGTCGCCATCATTCGTGGTGATCGACCTGCAATTGTTTGCCGCCGACATATGGGCCACGGCCACGCCCTGCGCGTTGACCCAAAAGCCGCTTTCGGAATGGTCGGGGCTGGGCGTGTCAAGGCCGCTGGTCAGGTCGGCGGGGCCGTCCGAACCCGTATCGCCGCCGATGGTTTCATCCAGCACATAGTCCTGGATCGGCGCAAAACTGTCATACATCGCGGTTGCCAACGGCTGCATGTCCTTGTCCATCTCTGGCGTCCAGACCAGCGTGAAACCTTTCAACAGGCCGCGCTCCAGCCGCACATAGGTGTAAGAGACAATATCCGCGTCCCGGCCCGACAGAACGAACCAGTCGCGCCGGTTCACGCGGTACCCTTCAGCCGGCACATAGGGCAGGGTCGACATGATGTCATAAAGACTGTTCAGCGTGTTGCGGTCGCCTTTCTGGCTGATCAGCGACACCTGAACCTGACCACCGTCAATCGCGCCGTAATGCACAAAAGGCGGCTCAAAACCGGTGAAATGCACCAATTTGGTCGGCATCAGAATCTCGATTCCCGCATCCAGATCGCGCACCTTATCAACCCCAAGCCGGGTGATCTTGTCGGTATAGCGGCTGGCCAGCAATTCGATCTGTTCCGCACTCAGATACCCTGTCGGTTCAAACCCGTTGCGTTCCTGAAACAATGAAATCGCGGTGCGGGTGCCGCGCCCGTAAGCGCCGTCAATGCCGCTGTCGTAATCGCCGGTCCAGACCATATAGGTCTGATAGAGCATCTTGTCCTCGCGGCTCCAACCACGCTCCATGGCTTTGGATGCATTAAGGTCAGGGTCGGGTTTCAGCGCCGGTTCCGCCACCTGCTCTGCGGTTTCCGTGGCCTCCTGGGCGGCGGGGGTATCATCGGCGCTGGCGGTTTCGGTTTGGGCCGGCGGGGTGTTCGCGGTCGAGGTGTCATTGGCGCTGGTCAGCGGCCAAAGCTGGCTGAGATAAGGGCCACCGTCGGAAATCAGACTGTCGCGCGGGATCTGGCCGTTGGACACCAGCCGGGACAGGGTGTCACGCGCCTGATCCGCCTCCATCGGGCCGATGACAATGGCGTACCAGCCGGTGGTGGTCAGAAAGGCGCGGGTATCGGGAAAGCGTGCGGCAAAGAACTGGGCGCGGTCGCGGGTGTCCTTGATGCTTTTCTGGCTTTCGACCTGAATCCAGACCTGCTGTGCGTCGGCCGGGCCAACCAGGGCCACGCTGAATATGCCAAATGCCAAAAAAAGCGAAATTACAAACTGTTTCACGAATACCCTCTACGTCTTACTTGCATTTACCCGGTGAAAACAGACTCAGCGGGCGGTCGGTGCGCGGACATTAACAAATCACACCCAAATTGCACGTGGCCATTTGCTTGGGCAATTGACCCTTGCCGCCCTGTTGCCTATTGAGAACGCCAATCACGGCACCACAGGGCGCTTAGGGCGCGAAAAAGGCGATTTCATGACGTTTAGCGGCAAACCCACCAGTTTTCAGGAGGTCATCCTGCGCCTGCAAGCCTATTGGGCCGCCAAGGGCTGCGCGGTTTTGCAACCTTACGATATGGAGGTCGGCGCGGGCACATTTCACCCGGCAACGACCCTGCGTTCACTGGGCAGCAAACCCTGGGCGGCCGCCTATGTGCAGCCGTCACGCCGCCCGACCGACGGGCGCTATGGCGAAAACCCGAACCGGTTGCAGCACTATTACCAGTATCAGGTGCTGATCAAACCCAGCCCGCCGGACATGCAGGATTTGTATCTGGGCTCACTTGCGGCCATCGGCATTGACATGGACCTGCACGATATCCGTTTTGTCGAGGACGACTGGGAAAGCCCGACTTTGGGGGCCTGGGGTCTGGGCTGGGAAGTGTGGTGCGACGGCATGGAAGTCAGCCAGTTCACCTATTTCCAACAGGTCGGCGGGCATGATTGCAAACCGGTCTCGGGCGAGCTGACCTATGGGCTGGAACGTCTTGCGATGTATGTTCTGGGCACAGGCCACGTTATGGACATGCCCTATAACGACCCGAAATCGCCGATTCCGCTGACCTATGGCGACGTGTTCCGGCAGGCCGAAGAGGAATATTCCCGCTTCAACTTTGACATCGCCAATACCGGCGCCCTGCTCAGGCATTTTGAGGATGCCGAGGCGGAATGTCAGGCGATCCTGTCCCATCCCGCCGATGATCCCAAGACCGGCAAACATATCGTCATGGCGCAACCGGCCTATGATCAATGCATCAAGGCCAGCCATCTGTTCAACCTTCTGGACGCGCGCGGGGTGATCTCGGTGACCGAGCGGCAGGCCTATATCGGGCGGGTGCGCGCCCTGGCCAAAATGTGCGCCGATGCCTTTGTCACCACCGGCGCGGCAGGTGCGGCATGAGCGGCCGTTTGTTGATGTCTTTGATGCTGGGCTTCACCCTGATCTTTGGCGCTGCGCTGTGGTATTTCCAGACCTACGCCTATTATTATCCGGTGACGCTGCAGGAAACACCCACGGTCGCGGCACCGGCCGGGGTCGCCAAACTACAGGACGTGGCCACCCCGGCCCCGTCCGAGCCGGTCGCCGGGACCGCAACGCCCGCGAAACTGCCCGACAATACCGCCATTGCCATGGTGCCGAAATCCGATCTGAACACCCCCGAGGCGAAAGCCTTGTCACACGCGATTACGCTGCATCTGACGCGTGTCATGGACCATCAGCCCGAAATCTTGCGCGCAACGGGGTTTCAGGGGATAGACGCCGACACCAGCCCCTTGAAGTTCCGCGCCTGTTTCACCACCACAAAATCCATTCCGCTGCTGACCGAAACCTATCAGGTTTACGACGCCGCAACGCCCCTGAAAGCGCCCGGCTGGTTCAAATGTTTTGACAATGAACAACTGGCCGACGACCTGACCAGCGGTGAGGCGATTGCCTTTCTCGGACAGGCCAACATTCACTATGGCGTGGACCGGGTGATCGCGATTTACGGTGACGGGCGGTCCTATGCCTGGAACCAGATCAATACCTGCGGCGAGGCGGCTTTTGCCGGTGATCCGCTTCCCGCCAACTGCCCGCCGATACCGGAAAGATAAGTCATGCCCGATCTGCTGCTGGAACTGTTTTCCGAAGAAATCCCCGCAAGGATGCAGTCCCGCGCCGCCGAGGATCTGCGGGCGCTTGTCACCAATGGGCTGGTTGAGGCCGGGATCACCTATGAAAGTGCCGCCGCCTTTGCTACGCCGCGCCGCCTGTGCCTGACCGTGACCGGCTTGCTGGCGAAATCGCCGACCCTGCGCGAAGAACGCAAAGGCCCGCGCAGTG
>JAURMY010000290.1 GCA_030830465.1 Alphaproteobacteria bacterium | reverse complement strand
GGCGGTTGCGCTTGCCCAGGAACTGACCGGCGGAAATTCGGTGGAACTGGTGCCCTTTGGCACCGAGGCGGGGCTGTTTCAGGAACTGGGCATTTCCACCGTTGTCTGCGGACCGGGCTACATTGCCCAGGCCCACAAGCCGGACGAGTTTGTCGCGCATGACCAGATGCAGGCCTGCCTGGATATGCTGATGCGCCTGCTGCCCAAACTGACAAGGTGATGCGGCCATGGCCCGGACCTGCCGCACTCCGGTCCGGCGCTGAACGCCATTTCGCAAAACCGGGCCCGCACCAAAGGCGCAACTCAGCGCTGGCCATTTTTCCAGCGCGGCGCTAGCGTTTGGCCAAACGGAACGGAGACCTTTATGCAAGATGTGATTGCCGCTTTGACCGCGATTGTCGGTAAGGATTATTGCCTTTCGGGCGAGACCGACCGCGCAAAATACGACAATGACATCACCGGCAAGTTCAAGGGCCGGTCGCTGTGCGTGCTGCGCCCGGCAAACACGGAAGAAACCGCCGAAATCCTGAAACTGGCCAATCGCCACCGCATTCCTGTCGTCCCGCAGTCGGGCAATACCGGGCTGGCGGGCGGGGCCAGTATCAACGACCGGGGCGAGGTGATTGTCCTGTCGACCGACCGGATGAACCACATCCTGGAAATCAACCCGGTCAGCCGCATCGCCAAGGTCGAAGCCGGGGTCATTCTGGCCAATCTGCACGCCGCCGCAGCGCAGCACGGCCTGGCCTTTCCGCTGCTGTTCGGCGCCCGCGGCTCTTGCATGATTGGCGGCAACCTGTCGACCAATGCGGGCGGCTCAAACGTGGTGCGCTATGGCAACACCCGCACATTGTGCCTTGGGCTTGAGGCGGTGACGCCGACCGGCGACATTGTGAACCTGATGTCCGAACTGCACAAGGACAACACCGGATACGACCTGAAAGACCTGTTCATCGGCGCGGAAGGCACGCTTGGCGTGATCACCAAGGCGGTTTTGAAACTGGTCCCCATCCCCAAAGCCTATGCCACTGCGATGGTTTCCGTTCCGTCGATCAGCGGCGCGGTCAGCCTGTTGCACCGGATTCAGGCGGCCAGCGGCAATGGCGTTGAAGCCTTTGAATACATGCCGAAAAACTATTTCCGGCATCTGGCAAGGATGCACCCGAACGCCAATCTGCCATTCCGCAATCCGGCTGAAATCGGCATTCTGATCGAAGTCGCCGCCACCTCGGACGACGCCGCCAGACCCAATGACGATGGCACGGTTCCGGTGCAGAACCTATTGCTGGAGACCCTGTCGGACCTGATGGAGCAAGGTGCCGTGCTTGACGCCACCATTGCCAGCAGCGAAGCCCAGCGCAAGGAAATGTGGCAGCATCGCGAAATGGCGTTTGAAATCGCCTATGGGCTTGGCCATCCGGTGACAACCGACATCACCGTGCCGCTTGACAGCGTTGACACCTTCCTGAAGCGCGCCAATGCCGGCCTTGCGAAACTTGCCCCCAATGCGGAACTGGTCGAGGTCGCGCATCTGGGCGACGGCAATGTGCATTATACCTTCAGTGTCGACCCCGAAGCCAAAGACCCGCCGCCCCTGGCCCTGCAAACCGCGCTGTTCGAAATGATCGAGGATGTGGTTCAGGACCTGCACGGCTCCTTCTCGGCAGAGCACGGAATCGGGGTTTTGAAACTGGGATCGATGGCGCGCCGCAAGGACAAGGGCGCGCTTGCCGTCATGCGCGCGATCAAATCGGCGCTGGACCCCAACGGCATCATGAATCCCGGAAAAGTCCTGCCCTGATCGGCATCTTTGTTCGGCAAATACTCCGGGGGTCCGGGGGCTGGCCCCCGGCTCTGGCGGCCCATTCGGAGACACCGGAACATTGCACCGCGCGCAAACATCCGTATATTTGAAACAGATAAAATTATACGGATCCACGCATGACCGCCGATAAGCCAGACCTGCAGGCCCATATTCTGAACCTGATTGTATCCGGCCAGCTCCGCCCCGGCGATCTGGTGGACGAATCGGCCATCACGGCCCGCTTTGGCGTGTCAAAAACCCCCTTGCGTGAAGCGGTTTTGCGGCTCGAAGCGCTCGACATCCTGCAAAAGCGCCCGCGCGCCGGGGCGGCTGTCGCCCGTCTGGACCTGCCTGACCTGATCGAATTGATCGAAGTCCATTCCGAGCTTGAGGGCGCGGCGGCCTACCACGCCGCCCGCCGCGCGACACCTTTGCAATTGTCCGACCTGAGACAGGCCGCCACAGCCTATGAATCCGCCCCGCCCGCGCAAACCTATGACCGGAACCTGGCATTTCACTTTGCGGTGTTCACCTGCGCCAATAATGCCACCCTGTCGCGGATGCTGGACACAACCGGCGTGCGGCTTGTGGCCTATTTCCGCGCACAGGAATCCCTTAGAACCGGGCGCGAACAGGCGGTGGCCGAACACGACGCCATCGTCACCGCAATTTCCCGTGGTGATGCCGATGCGGCACGCGGCGCGATGCGGCACCATGCTGAAATCGCCAGCAATACGCTGTTGGATATTCTAAGCCTGATGCGCTGACGCCCGGCGCCGATAAATCAAAGACGCCAACAGGCCTTTAAACCAGCCTGCTCAGCAAAGCCAAAAGCTGGGCCTGTTCGCCCGCATCAAGGGGCGCCAGGGTTTCCGCTGTGATGTCCGCCGCCTTGCCTTCCAAAGCCTGATACAAGGCCCTGCCCTCTTTGCTCAGCGCCACAATCATCCGGCGGCGGTCGTCAGGATCGCGCGAGGTTTCCAGCAAATCGCGCATCACCAGACGATCCACCACGCCCTTGATCGTTGCCGCGTCCATCGCGATCAATCGGCCCAGCGCGTTCTGCGACAAGGGCCCGACTTCGTGCAGCTTGGCGATTGCGGCAAATTGCGTCGGGGTCAGATCAGGAATGACCGACCCGAAAATCGCAAGGTGGCGCTGAGTGACACGGCGCAGCACAAAACCGACCTGACGGTCGAGGTGATAAGCGCCGGGCGCGGTCTGGGCTTTAGGCTGTCGCATTGCCGACAAAACTGGCGCAAAAGCATTTGACAGGCAAGCGGCTTGGCCGCAAAATCCATTTGTATACGAACAATTTTGACAGATTTCGGAAGGGCAGATGACCTATCACCGACCAACCCATCTGGGGGATGCCCTGACTTTGGCAGCGTCCGGTGCGCGGCTGCTGGCGGGTGGCACGGATATACTGCCCGCCCAAACGGGCCGCGATCTGACCGGCGAGGTTCTGGACCTGACTGCCGTGGCAGCTCTGCGCGGGATCAGCGAAACCGCCGACGGCTGGCGCATAGGTGCAACGACGCGCTGGCGCGATGTTATGCGCGCCGATCTGCCCCGGGCTTTTGACGCCCTGAAACAGGCGGCTGCCGAAGTCGGCTCGGTCCAGATTCAGAATGCCGGAACAGTCGCGGGAAATCTGGTCAACGCGTCCCCGGCGGCGGATGGGGTTCCCGCGCTCCTGGTGCTGGATGCACAGGTTGAAGTGCAAAAATCAGACGCGCTGCGCACCCTGCCCCTTGCCGAATTCATCACTGGCCCACGGCGGACCGCCCTGCAACACGGTGAAATCGTTTCGGCGGTGCTGGTGCCGCGCGCGGCGGGACTTGGACGCTCGGCCTTTTGCAAACTTGGTGCGCGAAAATATCTGGTGATTTCCATTGCCATGGTCGCGGCACGGCTGACACTTTCGGGCGGCGTTATCACACAAGCGGCCATCGCCGTCGGGGCCTGTTCTGCGGTCGCGCAAAGACTGCCGGGGCTGGAAGCGGCCCTGATCGGCCAGTCCGCCGACCGGCCGGACCGGTGGCAGCAGGCGCTGGAGTCTGACATCGCCGCCCATCTGACCCCGATTGACGATATTCGCGCCGACAGCCGGTATCGCAGCCACTCTGTCGCGGAACTTGTTTCGCGCGCCATTCTTTCGGCAGGTGCCGCATGAGCCTTGATCTTTCAAATCGATCGATCACCGTCAATGGCCGGTCCTGCACGGTCAGCAGTCCGGGCAACCGACGCCTGTCGGATGTCCTGCGTGACGATCTGGGTCTGACCGGCACAAAGGTCGGCTGCGACGCCGGCGATTGCGGCGCCTGCACGGTGCTGGTTGACGGTGCGCCGGTCTGTGCCTGCCTGACCCCTACGGCACAGGTTCTTGGCGCCGAAGTCACCACGGTCGAGGGCCTGCCT
>JAURMY010000289.1 GCA_030830465.1 Alphaproteobacteria bacterium | reverse complement strand
TTTTTTGCCGGGGCAAAGGCATAGGTATCAAAATCATCGCCTTTCAACGACCCCGCCCAGCTGTCAAACAGTTTGACGACCTCGGCCCCGGCGGCAACCTGGGCCTTCAGATAGCCGATGGTTGCTTCGGTGATCAGGTCGATCAACGCCTCAAACGTCGCGCGATCCGCCTGTTTCAATGCATGGGCAGGCGCCTGATCCGGCGTGCCGCGACCGGCAATCATATAGGTTGCCACCGTCCAAGGCGCACCCGCGAAACCGATCAATGTGGTTTCCTTCGGCAAGCGTTCACCCAGCAGCCGCACGGTTTCATAGACCGGTGCCAGATGCCCGTGGATCGCATCCGCCGGCTTCAGTTTTTGCATGTCGCTTGGCCCGCTGACGGTTGAAAGCCTTGGACCCTCGCCGGTTTCAAACCACAGATCCGCCCCCAGCGCCTGCGGCACCAGCAGGATATCGGCGAACAGGATCGCGGCATCAAACCCGTAGCGGCGGATCGGTTGCAACGTCACTTCGCAGGCCAGTTCAGGATTGTAACACAGGGACAGGAAATCCCCCGCCTCGCCACGGGTGGCGCGGTATTCCGGCAAATAGCGACCGGCCTGCCGCATCATCCACACGGGCGGTGTCTTTAATGTCTCTCCGGCCAATGCGCGCAGTAACAGTTTCTTGGCCATGATTGCTCCTGTTCGTCGTTCGCCCCTACCTCAAATCTTTGGGCGGGGATGTCAATGTGTCACGACGGCTTGGCCATTGTCAGCGCCCAAAGCGCAGGCTAACAACACCGCATGAAACCGCTTTGGCCAAACCCGAAAACGACCCTGCGCATCGGCACCCGAGGCTCGCCTCTGGCGCTGGCGCAGGCACATGAAACCCGCGACCGCCTGATGGCGATGCACGATCTGTCCGAGGACTGCTTTGAGATCGTGGTGATCAAAACATCAGGCGACATGATTCAGGACCGTCCCCTGTCACAGGTCGGCGGCAAAGGCCTGTTCACCCGCGAGATTGAGGACGCCCTGCTGGCGCTGGAAATCGACATCGCGGTGCATTCGATGAAAGATATGCCGGTGGATCAGCCCGGCGGGCTGGTGCTGGATTGTTTTTTGCCGCGCGAGGACCCGCGTGATGCGTTTTTGTCGCCGGTTTCCGCGACTTTGTCCGGGCTGCCGGGCGGTTCCAAGGTCGGCACCAGCAGCCTGCGCCGCAAGGCCCAGATCCTTTATAAGCGCCCCGATCTTCAGGTTGTTGAGTTTCGGGGCAATGTGCAGACTCGGCTGAAGAAACTGGAAGACGGCGTTGCCGCCTGTACGTTTCTGGCCATGGCCGGGCTGAACCGGCTGGGCATGGAACATGTGGCCAATTCCCCGATTGCGCTGACGGAAATGCTGCCGGCAGTGGCACAGGGCGCAATCGGGATCGAGCGGCGCGAAGACGATCAGGCCACCCGCGAATTGC
The DNA here is from genome assembly GCA_030830465.1 of Alphaproteobacteria bacterium. The sequence goes on along the minus strand of JAURMY010000289.1, from coordinate 3,700 downwards.
TGTCGCCGATCCATGACTTTCCCACCGGTTACCGGCTAGAGGCGGAACGGTCCTTCCTGCGCACGCTGGACGGGTCCTGTCAGATGCCAATCGCCGGTCTGGCCGAACTCAGCGACCGGCAGTTGCGCCTGCGTGGCGAGATCCTGCGGCCCGACGGTTCGGAATGTCTGGCGCATGAAATCACCGGCCAGATCGACGATGCCACCGAACTGGGCCGCGCCCTTGGGCACGCCCTGTTGGCAGAGGCCGGCCCCTATTTTTTTGAATAGGCGATACTAAAGCGTTTTGCGTTTTACTTGAAACAAACTGCATAGCCTAACGCGTTGAAATCTTTGATTTCAGGCAGTGTCTGGTGATTAAAGTTTAACGAAATTCGCTCTATTCGTCAAAAGACGTTTTGATTTCGTAATTGGTCAGGTGATCTTTGATCGTGTTGGCCAGATCTTCGATACCGGCGCTGATCTGATTGGTCGCCGCCAGACCCAATGAAATCCCTGCCGCCATCATCACCACCATTTCCACCGTGGACGCACCGCTTTCATCCGCCAGAAACTGCTGTTTCCGGCGAAGAATGCCTGCCAGTCGCCTGCGAAAGATACGGCGCATGCCCGTCGCTCCGGTTGGTTCGACGGTGAAATTGCTTGCCAACCTTGGCAGCAATGGGGCCAAAGGACGGTTATTTCCCGAAGTCTGGAGCGGATAGCGTCAAACTTGATTAACCAAGTAAAACGCAATTCGCTTTAGGCGTCCGGGTCCGGCACGATCAGCACCAGACCATCCAGCGCCGCCGAAGATGTGATCTGGCAGCTCAGCCGCGAATTGTCCTGCCGTTCCGCCTCGGTCGCATCCAGCATGGCGTCCTGCATATCGTCAATCTCGCCCACGGCACTTACCCAGTCGGGATGCACGTAAACATGGCAGGTCGCACAGGACAGGCAGCCGCCGCATTCCCCGATCACATGGGGCACATTGGCCGCGACCGCGCCTTCCATCATTGACAGGCCGTCTTTGACCTCAGCCTTGATTTCGCTGCCATCCGGCAATCGCCACGTCACATGCGCCATGAATCGTTCCTATACATAGTGAATATACCAGTCGCGCAGAGCGTCGCCCTTCAAATCCTTGGTCTTTTCGATTTCATCGGTTTTCAGGAAGATCAGGTTATCCACCAGTTCCTGCCCGACAACCGCAGACAGTTCCGTATCCGCCGCCAGTTCTTTCAGCGCTTCGGCCAGCGAGGCGGGCGTCTGCACTGTGGCGTCCTGGCTTTCAAAACAATCGCCGGTTTCGGCGGGCGGCAAAGGCAGTTGGTTGACCACACCCAGGCGCGCGGCCTGAAGCACGGTTGCCGTGGCGGTATAGGGATTTGAGGTCACATCGGCCATGCGGTGTTCCAGCCGCGCCGCCTTGCCCGGCGCTTCGCTGGCGCGGGTGGTGACCCCACGGTGATTGACCGCCCAGTTCGCCCAGATGCCCGCCAGTGCGCCGGGTTGCAGCCGGTTGTAAGATGTCACCGTCGGACAGATCAGTGCTGCCATGCCCCGGTGATGCGCAATCAGACCGGCAATGCAGCCTTCGGTGATCGCGCCAAGGTCCTTGCCGCCGCCGATGACGTTCTTGCCGTCCTTGTCCTTGAACGAGAAATTGATATGCATCCCGATCCCGCCGATATCTTCGATCGGTTTGGGCAGAAAGGTCAGCAAAATCCCATGTTCCAGCGCAACCTCGCGGGCCAGCGTCTTGAACAGGAAAATATCATCAACCGCTTTCAGTGCCTCGTCAAAGGTCAGGGTGAATTCAAATTGCGGTGCGAAATATTCGGTGGTGATCATATCGAGGTTGAACCCCGCCTCGGTCGCCCGCTCCCAGATCGCGTCGGTAAAGCCGACCGGATCGGAAAACGGACCGGTGCCGTAAACCACACCGCCCGGTGTGTCATAGGGGACGATCTTGCCGTCTTCAGCGAACTGAAACGCCGTTGCTTCCAGTTCGATCCCGACATAGGGATTCAGGCCCAGCTTGCCCCAATCCGCCACGGCACGCTTTAACGCCGAGCGGCCGCAACAGCCATGCGGGGTGCCGTCCACCTCGGACAGATCGGCCACCACGACCTTTTCGCCGTCCTGCCAGCCATCCCGGATTTCCGACGGGTCCCAGTTCACCAGCATATCCGGCAGGCCTTCCATCATCTTGGAACCGGGCGCCGGCATCAGGTCCTTGTCAAACTGCACGCCAAACAGCGACTGACACACGGCGGTTGAGCCGCTGTCGGCTTTTCGGCCGGGGACATATTTGCCGCGCGGTATTGCCAGATGATCGCAGAACAGCACCCGAAGGCGTTCGGATTGAGCCATGATTTTCCCCTTATTTCCCTGTTATTCTGACCGGCAGGTTCTTGATGCCACCGACAAAGTTTGACCGAACGAAAGCGCAAGGTCCAGTCTGTTCGATCCGCTCTACACGCCGGGCGATTTCCTGAAACATCACCTTCAGTTCCAGCCGTGCCAGCCACATGCCAAGGCAGGTATGCGGCCCGCCCTGCCCGAACCCCACATGCCGGTTCGGCGTTCGGGCAAGATCGACCCGGAACGGGTCGTCAAAGGCGGTTTCGTCCCGGTTGCCCGACACCCACCAGTAAAGCACCTTGTCACCCGCCCTGACCTGTTTGCCATGAAATTCAAAGTCGCTCAGGGCGGTGCGCCGGAAATAGGTTGCCGGGCTGGCCCAGCGGACGATTTCATCGGGCGCGGTGTCCCACAGATCCTCGGTTTTCAACCGGCCCAGAAGCTCGGGCTGCTGGCACAGGGACTGCAAACCGGCGGCGATGGAATAGCGCGTGGTGTCATTGCCCGCCGCGATCATCAGGCAAAAGAAATTGCGAAACTCGGTGTCGCTCATGACATCGCCCATGGCGTTGGGCTGCAACAACATATGCAACACGCCGTCCGTGTCACCGGCGGCGTTCTTTTTTGCCATCAGTTTGGCGGCATAGTCATACAAATCCGCCCCGGCCGGGGACCGGAACGGCATATAGCGATAGGCCTCGGTATCGACCAGATCGACCGGCGTGTCGGTGAAATCCGGATCGGAATTGGCCATCAGGGCATCGCCTTTATCAACCAGCCAGGACATGTCTTCCTCGGGCACGCCGATGATCTGGCCCAGAATACGCATTGGCAGTTCGCGGGCGATCTGCTGCACCGCGTTGAATTCGCGTTCTTCAAAGGCGCGGTCCAGGATCATCGTCGTCAGGCTGCGGATCGTGTCCTCGAACTGGCTGACGGTTTTCTTGCTGAAGGCTTTGGCCATCAGGGCGCGGGAATGGCTGTGCTGCGGCGGATCGGTTTCCTGAAAGGTGCGCCTTGCGGCGACTTCGTCCTCCGTCTGATCCTCAATGCGGATACCATGCGCCGAGGACAACAGCGTGTGCTGTTTGTTTAACTCAAGAATGTCGTCAAACCGGGTGACCGACCAGAACCCTTTGTCGGCGCCGCCATCGCACCAGGCCATCGGATCATCGCACCGCATCCGCGCAAAGGTGTTGTGCGGCGCGCCATGTGCAAAGCTGTCATGCGACGCAAGATCAGCGAAACCGTCATCGGTTGGGTGCCAGACTGTCATGGATTCTCCCCTTATCGGGAAACCCTAGCACGGCTAGAAATATTTTCAAGGCACTTGTAAATATATTTTGTTTCGCGGA